>NZ_JBLWEM020000040.1:0-95103 GCF_048287365.2 Candidatus Electronema sp. JC
CGCGACTTTGATCCGCATGAGTTTGTTGACGCGCTGTTCAGCCGTGATGACGCGGACAGCGAACCGCAATCAGTCTGATCCGCCAGCCTCCTGATGGGAAACCGGCAATCCAGTACGCCCGGCTGCGGCGGCTGCCTCCTGATCACCGTCCTTATTCTGCTGGCCATTGGCGGTTGGCAGGCAGTGGGGAATTTTGTGACATGGCTCTTCTATCTTGCCGTCGCTGTTCCGCTGGTTGGAGCCGCCGCCTTCTTCGGCTTCGTCTATTCCATGCGCAAGCGGGCCGCCGCCTATGAACGCTCGCAGACTGCCAGCCACAACCGTTTCGTCCATCTTTTAGTCAATATTCTCGTCTGCATCGCCAAGGAGGACGGACGCTTCACCCAGTCTGAGCTGCGGACGATGCTCGACTTCTTCCAGAACTCGCTCCGCTACAATCAGGAGCAGATGTACTGGGTCAAGCAGCTGATCAAAGAAGCTAAAGACCGCAGCCAGGACTTGGAGCAGCTGCTGACTGAATTCCGCAGCAGCTTCGCCTACGAGCCGCGCTTGATCCTGCTGGAGTTGATCTATCAGATTATCTACACTACCAAACCGGTGCTGGAGCAGGAGCTGGAACTTGCCCGCCGCATCGCCGCCTTCCTTCAGATCAGTGCCTATGAACGGCAGACCATTGAGAACAAGTACCGTCACGGCCACCATGCCAGTGGCGCAAGTCCGGCGACACCGGCCAGCCAGGAGCTGCGGTACCGCACGGTCTTAGGCGTGGAAGAGAACGCCGACTTTGCCGCAATCAAAAAAGCCTACCGCCAGCTTTCCATGCAGTATCATCCTGACAAAGTCGCCCATCTCGGCGCGGAGTTCAAGCGCGTGGCCGAGGAGAAGATGAAGGAGATCAACGCGGCCTACGACTATTTCCGCAAGAAGTTTGAACGGGCGTAGAACAGTCACTACGTCGTTTGACATGCAGTCGCGCACGTGCTACTGTGTGGATGAATGTGTAAACAAGTTGATTATCATCCCAAGGAGCATCGTATGGCCACCAATCTTGCAATTGACATGGAACTGCTTGAAGAAGCTCGTGAACTCGGTCAGCTTCGCACCAAAAAAGAAACGGTCAACTTGGCCTTGAGAGAATTTGTGAACCGGCGCAGGCAGCGTGAAATCACGAAACTCTTTAGGACAATGGAGCCTGACGCTTGGTATGATTATAAAAAGGCGCGGTTCCGGTGAACGTTATTGTTGATACGGTGATCTGGTCTTTGGCTTTGCGGCGGAGCGACCCAGACGAACGTGTCTGTCACGAGCTGACCCAGCTTATTGAGGAGCAACGAGTTCTGCTGCTGGGGCCGGTGCGGCAGGAAATTCTTTCCGGGTATTCGGAAGAAAGCAAATTTGAGCTGCTGCGGAACCATCTGAGCTGCTTTGCTGATGAACCGATCCTTGATGAGGATTACATCAGGGCGGCCCAATATCACAACCTGTGCCGCCGCAAAGGAATTCAAGGGTCGCACATTGATTTTCTGATCTGCTCCTGCTCATTCCGTCTTCAGGCGGCAATTTACACCCGTGATCAAGATTTCCAGCAGTACAGCAAAGTCCTTCCCATTCTTCTACATCAAGAAGACAGACGATAATTTCCTGTGATGGCAATCGAAAGTGATGCGCTTTTCTCTTCTGACTTCTGAAAGAATCACTAAAATGTTTCGCAGCAGCATGTGGGATTACCAATTCCAGTTCCTAATGAGTCAGACAGGTACGTGTAAAATACTATTCAAACTTCTTGATGAAGACTTTACACCTGAAGTCTTCTTAGTCGGAATTTTAACAAAGGAAAGAAATGACAGGTCTCCGGCCTGCGTATATCCAGAAGATGATTTCTGTATACACTCCAGTGCGTTCAATATGGTTTTGAAAACGGCAGAAGAAATTCTGCAAGGATACCCAGAAAGACAATTGAGGAGAAATCATCCATTAGAGAGAGAAAGACAAGATGATGATGAACTTTGGCGTAGATCGGTTAGAGACGCAATCCGGCAGGTGATTGAAAATAATTCTAATAAGCTGCAAGATATGGTGTACTTTGTTGCTTATCCTGCAACAGTAGAAGGTTACTTGGTTTCTGTCGTTATAGGTCTTCAGCAAGACATCCTAAAAAAATACTCAGACCTTACACTGGACTCCGTGCCATTACACGAATTTCTGAGCATACCAGTTGCAAAATCCTTAACAGATGCAGTAGTGGAATCGTACCTTAATAAGGTTTACGGAGAGTTGCAATTATCAGAACCAGGTTATGAAAAAAGTAAACTGAATGCAGAAGAAATTCTTCGTGATGGTGCAAATCGGTTTATGATGGGCTTGGCGTTTAGAGTGGATCAAGGTGCTGAAAGACGGTATAGTTTTCTGAGTTCCTGCACAAACATAGCTCGAACATACTATGAAGGGACAGAAGGGGCTGGCACCATAGTTCTCGCTCGCAAAGACCATCCTTCCCTTGAACAAGTGATTCAATTCCAAACACCCTCTAAACTCTGGGAAACCAAAGCGTCAAGAAAATTGTTACAACTCGCCTCGCAAGATTTTGCTTTACATACTAACTCCGAGGACTTGTTCGGACTCGTTAAAAAAAAGAAATTTGACGATCAACAAGAAGAGTTATTCACTATTAACGTTTTAGGCCATCACCACTGGACAGTCTCTCATAATGAACAGATTCTCATGGGAGTACGATACGGACAACCATATCTTCCTAAACCACCATTTGATGAAAATAAACTCGGAAAAGATATTTCTGTAATATTTAAAGAAGATATCACTCAAGAAAGTATTGATCTCATTGTCACGTTGGTTCGCGAAGCTGAACGTGAGCGTCATGGCACTATGCTTGTTATAAGTTCTATAGCGAAAGAAGAAGCCGAACGTCTCTCTAAAGGGGGAACTCGCATTTCACCTAAAACGCTTACAGCAGACCTGCTTCGCAATCTCACCTCAATAGACGGCGCAGTTCTATTAAACCCCGAAGGTACCTGCTATGCACTTGGTGTAATTCTCGACGGAATAGCCACCAAGTACGAAAGTTCTGCGAGAGGGGCCAGATATAATTCTGCCATTCGATATATTCACAGTAGCAAGTACCCAGCGTTAGCTGTGGTTGTATCAGAAGATGGGGGTGTAGATTTTATCTCTAATTTAAATTTTGATGAACATCAATAACCTTTTTGAAGACGGCCAGCCAGGAGTAGCGGCACCGCGCCGTTCTCGGCTCGGAGTTCAAGCGTGTGGCCGAGGAGAAGATGAAGGAGATCAACGCGGCGTATGATTATTTCCGCAAGAAGTTTGAGCGGCAGCAGGGCTGATCACAACAAAGGAGGCCGTCATGAACCGCCGCACCTTTCTCCGTCAGAGCGGCAGGCTCGGAGCCGCCGCTCTGGCTGCGGCCGCTTTTCCCAAGCTCGCCAAAGCGAAGTCCAAACCCACTGTCAATGTGGTGGGCACGCATGTCACCCTGCTGGAGCCGATCCGGCAGCGGGCCGAGCAGGATTTGGGCATCAATCTTGAGTTTCATCCCGGCGGCGACGCGGAAGTGCTGCTCAAAGCCGCCACGGATCCAACAGCTTTTGATCTCTACGAGCAGTGGTCGAACAGCATCAAGGTGCTCTGGCAGGCCAAGACCATTCAGCCCATCGACACCCGTCGGCTGACCTGCTGGTCTGAGATCGGCAGCCTGAGCAAGACCGGCCTTATCTCGGAAAAAGCCCGGCGCGGTCTCGGCGACGCGCCGGACAAGATCCTCTTTGTCCAGCCGGACGGACGGCTCGGCGGCAGCGAGACAGAGGATATCAGTTTCCTGCCCTATGTCCATAACGTGGACTCCTTCGGCTACAACTCCGCCGTGGTGCCGAAGGGCATTCCTTATGAGACCGAAAGCTGGGGCTGGCTCTTGGACGAACGCTGGCGCGGCAAGGTGGCCATTGTCAATTCGCCGGAAATCGGCGTGTTCGATCTCGCCCTGGCGGTGCGGGCCAAAGGGCTGATGGACTTCCGCGACATGGGCGGCATGAGCCGCGAAGAGGTGGATCAGCTCTTTGCAATTCTGATTGATTTCAAACGGCGGGGGCAGTTCCGGGGCGTGTGGACTTCAGTGCCGCATTCGGTGGAGCTGATGGCCTCCGGCGAGGTGGCGATTCAGAGCATGTTCTCGCCCGGTGTCAGCGCGCTCAACGGCATGGGCATCCCCTGCATCTACGCCGCGCCGAAAGAGGGCTACCGCGCCTGGCACGGAGTGATGTGCCTATCCCGCGCCTGCGTCGGCGAGCGGCAGGAGGCGGCCTACGCCTTCATGAACTGGTGGCTGTCAGGCTGGCCAGGGGCCTTCATCGCCCGGCAGGGCTATTACATCTCCAACCCGCAGCGCTCCAGGCCCTTCATGTCGCAGGCTGAGTGGGATTACTGGTACGAAGGCAAGCCCGCCGCCGAGGCGCTGCCGGGCACGGACGGCAAGATTGCCGTGCAGCCTGGCGAGGTGCGCACCGGCGGCTCCTACGTCAAGCGCTTTGAGAACATCGCGGTCTGGAACACGGTCATGGACACCTATGAGTACATCCTGACCAAGTGGAATGAATTTGTGCTGGCATAGGAGGCCGGAACGGTGACGGATTTTCTCCTGCGGACGGTCGTCCTGAAGAAGCGCATCGCCTTGGGCTACATCGTCACCGGTCTGGTGGCCTTCATGATCGCCCTGCTCTCGTACAGCGCCTTCAACCGGCTGGCGGCGGATTTCCGGCAGATCGTCCTTTTCAGCCGTCATTCCGCCGACAACATGGCCTTCACCCGCCAGATGAGCGAGATGCAGCGGCAGGCCCTGATCTACATCTACGAAGGGCACAGCTCGGCAGGCGCGCAGGTCGGCGAGATTTACAAACAGATGATGGACAGCATCGTCCGCAACCGCGAGCTGGACCGGATCGGAGCCGAAGCGGTGGTCGGGCTGGCCCGCAGGCATCTGGAGTTTTACTACGAGGCATTTCAGGAAGTGCGGCGGCAGCGGCAGCTGCAAGAGCGCCTTGTCAAAAGCGAATTCCGAGTCCATGCCACCAGGGCGCAGCAGCTGATCGAGGACGCGGTGCGGGACATTGGCGGCCGAGACCAAGGATCCACGCTCATTTCCGCGCTGATGCTCAACTCGCTTCTGCAAATTGAGAAAAACGCCTACCGCTATTTTGACTCGCTTGACGCCGCGTTTATTGATTCAGCGACATCAAGCATTCAGTCAACCCGCACGATGCTCTCCTCTTTGAGCCGCCGGCCTGAGTCTTCCAGCGGCAAAACAGCTGAGATCGCCGCCGTGCTCGACCGCTACGAGAGCACTTTTCTTGAGGCGGTGCAGCGCACCAGAGGCTATCTGTATTTGGTCAATGTGGTGATGGCCGCGCAGGCCTATGAGACCATTTACCAGTCGAACAAGCTCTCGGCCATGATGATCAGGGAAACCGAGCGGATTCAGGATGAAGCGTTCCGGCACATCGGCTCGCGGATGCGGCTCCTGCTGATCTCCATCGGCCTGCTGCTGCTCTTCATCGGCCTCTTCTCCTATCTCATCAGCCGGAGCATCACTCTGCCGCTCAAGCGGCTGACCGAGACCTTCAAGCTGCTCTCCTCCGGCTCGGCTGATGCCGAAATTCCGCCCTGCCAGCTCCAGGACGAGCTGGGCGAACTCACCGGTGCGGCGGCGAGCTTCAAGAAGAAAAACATTGAGCTGCGGGCGAGCAAGAAGGAGCTGGAGCGCTCCAATGACGAGCTGGAGCAGTTTGTCTACACGGTCTCGCACGATCTCAAGTCGCCGATTGTCACCAGCATGGGCTTCATCGGCATCATCCGCAAGCTGGCGGCGCAGGGCAAGGCTGAGCAGGCTGTCGGGATGCTGGAGAAAGTGGTCAAGGCCAATGAGCGGATGAGCCAGCTGATCAACGACCTGCTCGAACTGAGCCGGGTCGGACGGATTGACATGGACAAGAAGCTGATAAACCTCAATGCGCTGCTGGCGGATTTCGCCCGCACGCAGGCCGAGCGGCTGAAAGCGGCCCAGTTCACCCTGAGCATCGGGCCGGAGATGCCGTCAGTGCAGGCCAACGAGAGCCGCACGCTCCAAGTTTTCGAGAACATTCTTTCCAACGCCCTCAAATATGTGCGCAACGAGAACGAGGGCGGCCGTTTGGAGATCAGCGCCGAAGAGGACGGGCGTTGGCACCATATTTACTGTGCCGACAACGGACCGGGCATTCCGGCGGAGTACCGGGAAAAAATTTTCGGCCTTTTCTACCGGCTGGATGTCAACATCGAAGGCACCGGCATCGGCTTGGCCGTGGCCAAAAAAATTATGAAATTTCACGGCGGCGACATCCAAGCGGAGGAGCGGTCCGGCGGCGGTGCGGTTTTTCATCTGACCTTCCCGAAAACAGAGCTGGACAGCGCCGCTTTGCGGAATCCGGAAACGCTGCATGATGAAAACGGATAATTTCATGCGGGGCTGACAAACCGATCAAGCCCTTGCTTCGTATTATTTTTTGTTTTCAGTCCTGCCTGCTGAGACATAATAAGCGGGAGCTGCTCCCGCCCATTTCTCTTTTTATATGGAGGAAACCATGAAAGCCGCAGTTTTTTCCGCTGTGTTTTTGCTGCTCGGCCTTTTTTCCTCGCTGGCAGCCGCTGAGGAAACGTATCAGCTTAAAGATTTGGAGCAGGAGGCGCAGAAGTTCGCCGCCGGATACGCCCGCTCCAGCGTCAGTCCGCCCAGATCTGACGAAGCAGCCGTTCTTCTGCAAGCCGCTGCAATTCTGACAGCTGCGGACGACTGCTCCGCCGCTGTGGGGCTGCATAAGCAGGCGGCGTGGCGGGCAAGTCATCTGTCGGCAGATTTCTGGGCTTCGCTGGCCAAAACGGAGAGCTGCGCAGGCAACTGGACAGCGGCCAGCCAGAGCGGCTGGCTGGCCTGCCTGGCCGCAGAAAATGATTCTGCCGTGCGGAAGGAGGCCCTCGCCCTGACCGGCAAAGCCTTGGAAAACCGCACCACAAGCTACAGCAACTGGACTCCGGCGGCGATCAGCGTCTATGAGCTGCTGGCCAAGCTCGGCGACAGCGAAGATGCCGCCCGTCTGCGCAAAAAACAGGAGGACGCTCAGACTGCCGAGAACAAAAAGCAGGCTGAGGCGCTGGCCCGGCAGCGTGCGGCGGAAAAGGCGGCTCATGAGGCGAAGCTGGCTGAACTGCGGCGGAAGCAGTCGGAAGAGAAGGTGCTGAAAATTCAGCGCGCCGAGGCGGACACCGACAGCAGCCGGCCCAAGCTCTGCCTCAGCTTCAATGAGGATCTGCCCAGCCCGGACGCGTTCCACTACGGGGATTATATTCAGGTCGAGCCTCCTGTTTCGGCGGATTTCTCCGTTGATGAGCGCAGGCTGTGCATCGGCGGGGCGGAGTATGGCTTGACCTACACCGTGACAGTCCGCAGCGGCATGAAGATCAAGGAACGGACGCTGTCGGAAACGGCCAGCCGGACTATTGAAACGGAACACCGCGAGCCTTCCCTCTGGTTCAATCAGAGCGATTACGTCCTTGCCGACCGCAGCAGCCGGGGCATCGGCCTGAACACCATCAACGTGGACAAGGTGCGGTTCCAGCTCTTCCGCGTTCATGAGCGCAACATCCTCGGCAGCTTTGTGCAGGAAAATTTCCGCAAGAAGCTGAGCGGCTATGATCTTGACAGCATCAAAGACAGCGTCGGCGAGCAGGTCTGGCAGGGCAGCGCGGAGATCACGCCGGAGCAGGACAAGGTGATGACCAGCGCGGTTGTTCTGCCGCAGGAGGTGCTGGCGGTCGCGCCCGGTCTCTACGTGCTGGTTGCCGAGCGGATCAAGCCGGATCAGCGCGCCGGTTCGGAGGATGAAGAGGATGACTATGAATCCCGCTGGGAAGGCCGGGCCAGCCAGTGGGTGGTGGTTTCCGACATCGGCCTCAGCACCTATCAGGGCAGCGACGGATTGACTGTGGCCGCCCGCAGCTTGGACACCGCCCTGCCCATCGCCGGGCTGGAGATAGGCCTGTATGCCCGCAACAACAGCCCCTTGGCCACGCTGACCACTGACGCGCAGGGTTTGGTCCGCTTTGCTCCCGGCCTGCTGCAAGGCAAGGGCGGGCAGGCCGCGTTCCACCTCATGTCAGCGGACAGCAAGCACGGCTTCACCTTCCTCCAGCTGGAGCAGGCGCCGTTCGACCTCAGCGACCGGGGCGTGAGCGGCAGAACCGCGCCCGGCCCGCTTGATGCCTATCTCTACACCGAGCGCGGCATTTACCGGCCCGGCGAGACCGTGCATCTGGCGGCCATAGTCCGCGACCGGCTGGCGCGGCCCGCCGCTGTTCCGCCCATGACCCTGCAAATCAGCGGCCCGGACGGCAAGGTGCTGATTGAACGGCAGCTCAAGCCGGACGCTGCGGGCGGCTACGCGGACAGCATCAGCTTGGCGAATTCGGCCCGCTCCGGCAATTGGACTGCGGCCTTGTATGCCGATGTCGAAGACAAACCGGTCGGACAGACCGTCTTTCAGGTGAAATCCTTCAAGCCGCCGCGTTTGGAGCTGCGCTTGGAGCCGAAGGGCGAGCTGGACGAGCAGAACAAGGCGGCAGTGGCGGTGCAGGCGGATTATTTCTACGGCTCGCCGGGATCGGATTTGTCAGTCAGGGCGAAGATGAGCTTGCAGCATGAGCCGCATCCTTTTGCCGACTATGCCCAGTTCTATTTCGGCAAGGACAAGGTCGAGCCGGGGCTGGCCGAGATTGAGCTGAATGAGATCAAAACCGATGCGAACGGCCACGGCCTGCTGCCGCTGCTTCTTGAAGGGCAGCAGAATGCCACGCTCCAGCCGCTCAAGGCGGTGGTCAGCGTGGATGTGCTCGACATTGACGGCAGGGCGGTCAACGCGGCAGCCAGCCTGCCAGTGCGGCATCTGAAAGAATATCTCGGTGTGAAGCCCGGCTTTGCTGATCTGCGCATTCCTGAGTCGAGCGAGGCCAAGTTTGAGATCATCGCCTTGGACAGCAAAGGCCAGCCGCAGGAAAAAGGCCAAGCCGAATGGCAGCTGGTGCGCGAGGAGATTGATTATCAATGGTTCCGCAAAGACGGCGACTGGGCCTACGAGCGGATTGTCCGCGACAAGGAGGAGCAGCGCGGCGAGCTGGCTTGGGACAAGGCCGGGCCGCAGCCGCTGGCCATGCCGACAGGCTGGGGCCAGTACCGCTTGGAGCTGCTGAACAAGGACAAAGTGCTGCTCACCACGCTGCGCTTCACCGCAGGCGAGCAGCTTGTCGGCGAGAGCGAAACCCCGGATTCGGTCAAGGTGGTGCTCGATCGCTCCGGCTACAAGGTCGGCGAGACCGCCAAGCTGACCGTGACCGCGCCGTACCAAGGCCAAGCCAGCTTGGTGCTGGCCAACACCGCCGTGAACGGGGTGCGCAATTTTGCCCTCAGCGGCAAAGAGCAGACCATTGACATCCCGGTGGAAGACGGCTGGGGCGCGGGTGTCTATGCCTTGGTCACGGTCTATCGTCCCGGCAAGGAAGCGAAAAAAGGCGCAGACCGTGCGGTCGGTTTAGTTTGGCTGCCGGTGGATCCGGCGGACAAACGGCTGGAAGTGGCGGTCAACGCCCCGGAGCAGACCCGTCCCCGACAGGTGCTGCAAGTGCCGGTTGCGGTCAAAGGCGCGGAGGCGGGCAGCGAAATCCGCCTGACCTTGGCCGCAGTGGATGAAGGCGTGCTTCAGCTGACCAACTTCGTCTCGCCTGACCCTATTGCTTGGTTCTTCGCCAAACCACAGCTTGGCCTCGACCTGCGCGACATGTACGGCCAGCTCATCATTCCGCCGGAGAGCAAGCCGCTCGTGCTGCGCGAAGGTGCGGGCGAGGACGGCCTGCGTGGTGCACCGCAGTCGAACGTGAAGGTGGTCTCTCTCTTCTCCGGCGTGATCAAGGCTGGGCCGGACGGCATCGCCACCGTGCCCTTGGACATTCCCGATTTCAACGGCAGGCTGCGGCTGATGGCGGTCGCTTGGTCAAAAGAGAAAAGCGGCGCGGCGAGCAAAGCCATGCAGGTCAACGATCCAGTGGTGGTTTCGCCCTCGCTGCCGCGCTATCTGGCCGACGGCGACCGCTCCAGCATCCAGCTGCTGATTGAGAACATTGACGGCCCAGCTGGCGAGTATCAGGCCGCATGGACAGCGGAAGGCGCGGTGCGGCTGGAGCAGGACAGCTCCGCCGCCGTCGAGCTGCTGCCCAAGAAGCGGCAGAGCCTCAGCTTTCCGGTAACAGCTTCCGGCATCGGCAATGGCAAGCTGCATCTGAGCATGACCGGGCCGGAAGGCTACAGCTATAAAGGTGCATTTGACCTTAATGTGCGGGGCAAATATCTGCCTGCGCTGACCCGGACGTACAGCAAGCTCGATCCCGGCGCGGCGATCACTCTGAGCAAAGATAGCCTTAGCGGGCTTTATCCGGCAACCGCCAAGGTCGCCCTCAGCGTGTCGTCAAGGCCCAACGTGGATGTGGCCGGGCTGCTCGGCGAGCTGGACCGCTACCCGCACGGCTGCTTGGAGCAGCTCACCAGCCGCGCCCTGCCGCTGCTCTACGCCAACGAGCTGGCCGCCCGCTTCGAGTATCCGGCGGACAGGAAGCTGCAAGGCCGGGTGCAGGGTGCGATCGAGCTGATTCTGCAAAAGCAGCGCGGCGAAGGCAGCTTCGGCCTTTGGTCGGATGAGAGCAGCGAGGAGCCGTGGCTTTCGGCCTACGCGATGGATTTTCTGGGCCGGGCCAAAGCGAAAGGCTTTGACGTGCCGGATTATTTCTACAAAAAAGGACTGAGCTGGCTGACAGACGAGGTCAGGCGCGGCAGCGGCAGCCACAGGCGCATTGAAGCCTTGGCTTATGCCCACTGGGTGCTGGCAAAAGCTGGTCAAGCCCGGCACGAGGAGGCCCGTTATCTGTTCGACACCAAATTCGACAGCATCGGCTCGCCGCTGGCCCAAGCCCAGCTGGCCGGAACACTGGCCCTGCTCGGCGATCACGAGCGGGCGATCAACGGACTGAAGACCGCCTTGCGGGCGGCGGACACCGAGGCCGCCTCGTGGTGGAGCTACGGCTCGCGGCTGCGCGACTTGGCCTCTGTTATCAGCATTATCGGCGAGACCGGCCTGAAGGAGCTTGATCCGGCTCCGGCGTGGCAGGAGCTGACCAGCCAGATGAGCAAGAGGCGGTACTTGTCCACCCAGGAGCAGGCCGCGCTGATCATGGCCGCCCTGACCTTGGACAAGGGTCAGCCGCTCAATCTGGAGGTGACTGGAATCGATCTGCCCAAACCGCAGCCGCCGAAGCCGGAGGAGACCGGCAGTGCCTCGCTGCTGGGCCGCTTCTTCTCATCCCTCAGCAGCAAGCCGGAGGAAGAGAAAAAACCGGAGCCGGAGAAGAAATCCTTTATCTCCTTCAGCCGCAGCGGCGAGTCCCTGCTGACGAATCCGGTCACGCTGCGCAACAACGGCCAAGCCGCTGTCTGGCTGGTGACGACCGTGCAGGGCGCGCCGATCAGCGAGCCTGCGCCGGTGCAGAACGGCTTCACTGTCCGGCGGACGTGGTTCAACACTTCCGGCGAGCCGCTGACTTTGGACAAAGTGCCGCAGAGCGAGCTGGCTGTGGTGAAGGTCGAAGGCGAGGCGGATGCCGGACTGGACGCGCAGTCCCTGTTGATTGACCTGCTGCCTGCGGGCTTTGAAATTGAAAAAGCCATTGTCAGCGGCACGGACAGCGCAGCGTCCTTCAACTGGCTGCCGGAACTCAGCGCGGCGGAATACACCGACGCACGGGACGACCGCTTCATCGCCGCCTTCAGCACCCAGTCGCTGCCGAAAATGGAGGGCAACAGCAGGCTGCGGCCCTTCCGCTTCGCTTATTTAGTGCGGGCGGTCACGCCGGGCAGCTACGCCCTGCCGCCCGCCGAGGTGGAGGCCATGTACCGGCCTAAATACCGGGCGCGGAACATGGCAGGCGCGGTGACAGTGGTGCGGGAGCAGTAGGCCGCGCGTCCGCTTCTTGCAAGGGCTGGCCGCTGCAAAGCTGCCAGCCCTTCTTTTCATCGCCGGGGCAATTAATTGTTGAACTGAAGGCGGCGATGCAGGTATATCAAAGACGGCCTCCGCGCGCGGGCCGTTCCGGCTGCCGGGGCAGTCCGAGATTTCTCTCACCTTTGCAAGATGACGCTATGATTCTGAAAAACGACAAGCTGCTCCGCAGCCGCTGCTTTGTCGGCGGCGGCTGGGTGGATTCAGCAGCAGGAAGAACCATTGAGGTGCGCAATCCGGCCACGGGCGAGCTGATCGGCGCAGTCCCGTCCTTGGGCCGCAAGGAGACCAAACAGGCCATCGCCGCCGCCGAGGCCGCCTGGCCGGGCTGGCGGGACCGCACCGCTCATGAGCGCAGCCGCATCATCCGCCGCTGGCACGAGCTGATCGTCGCCAATCAGCACGATCTGGCGGCAATCATGACTGCGGAGCAAGGCAAGCCGTTGTCTGAGGCCTTGGGCGAGGTGCTGTACGGGGCCAGCTTTGTCGAGTGGTTTGCCGAAGAGGCGAAGCGGGTCTATGGCGACACCATCCCCATGGCCCAGCCGGGCAAGCGGATCATCGTCCTCAAGCAGCCGGTCGGAGTTTGCGCGGCGATCACGCCGTGGAACTTCCCCTCCTCGATGATCACCCGCAAGGCTGCCCCGGCCTTGGCCGCAGGCTGCACAGTGGTGGTCAAGCCCGCTGTCCAGACCCCGTTTTCCGCCCTCGCTTTGGCCGCGCTGGCCGAGGAGGCCGGTTTTCCGCCCGGCGTGTTCAACGTCCTCACCGGCCCGGCGCAGGAAATCGGCGGCGAGCTGTGCGCCAATCCGGCGGTGCGCAAACTGAGCTTCACCGGCTCGACCGAGGTGGGCAAGGTGCTGATGCGGCAGTGCGCGGACACGGTGAAAAAGCTCTCGCTGGAGCTGGGCGGCCACGCGCCGTTTATCGTTTTTGACGATGCCGACCTTAATGAGGCGGTGGCCGGGGCTATCGCCTCGAAATACCGCAATTCCGGCCAGACCTGCGTCTGCGCCAACCGCTTCATCATCCAGCGCGGCATTTATCAGAAATTCGCCGAGCGGCTGATCAGCGCGGTGCGCGAGCAGCTTAGGGTCGGCAGCGGCTTTGACGCGGACGTGACCCAAGGCCCGCTGATTGACCTCAATGCGATTGGCCGGATGGAGCAGCAGGTCAAGGACGCGCTCGACAAAGGGGCGCGGCTCGGCTGCGGCGGAAAACGGGTTGAAAGGGCAGGCTTTTTCTTTGAGCCAACCGTGCTGCTGGACGTGACCCCGGCCATGCGCATTGCGCAGGAGGAAACCTTCGGCCCCATCGCGCCGCTCTTCTCCTTTGCCACGGAAGAAGAGGCGGTCGCGCTGGCCAACGACACGCCCTACGGCCTCGCCTCCTATTTTTACAGCCGCGACATAGGCCGCTGCTGGCGGATGGCGGAGCAGCTCGAATACGGCATGGTCGGCATCAACACCGGCATCATGTCCACGGAGTCCGCGCCCTTTGGCGGGATCAAGGAGTCCGGCATGGGCCGCGAAGGCTCGAAGTACGGCATTGAGGAGTATTTGGAGCTAAAATACCTCTGTCTGGCCGGAATCGAGCGGTGAGCCGCTTGGACGAAAAACTGACTGCTTTTGACCGCCAGCACATCTGGCATCCCTACACCTCGATGACCGCACCGCTGCCGGTTTATGAGGCGGAGTCGGCCAGCGGCGTGCGCATCCGACTGAGGGACGGGCGCGAGCTGATTGACGGCATGTCCTCGTGGTGGGCGGCGATTCATGGCTACAGCCATCCTGCGCTCATCGCCGCTGTCCGCGCTCAGGCGGAGAAAATGGCCCATGTCATGTTCGGCGGCCTGACCCACGAGCCTGCGGTGGAATTGTGCCGCCTCCTGCTGGAGCTGGCTCCCGCCGGGCTGGACAAGATTTTTCTCTGTGACTCCGGCTCAGTGGCGGTGGAGGTGGCGATGAAAATGGCCCTCCAGTTCCAGCAGGCGCGGGGTCTGGCGGAGAAATGCCGTTTTCTCACGGTGCGCGGCGGCTACCACGGCGACACCTTTCACGCCATGTCGGTCTGCGATCCGGTCACGGGAATGCACAGTCTCTTCAGCCGCGTCCTGCCGCAGCAGTTTTTCGCCCCCCGTCCGCAGTGCCGCTTCGGCGCGGACTGGCAGCCAGAGGATATCGCCGAGCTGGCCGCGCTCTTGGCTCAGCATCAGCATGAAATCGCGGCGGTGATCATCGAGCCGATAGTCCAGGGCGCAGGCGGGATGTGGTTCTATCATCCCCAGTATCTGCGCGAGCTGCGCCAGCTCTGCGGCCAGTTTGATGTCCTGCTGATTTTTGACGAAATCGCCACCGGCTTTGGCCGCACCGGCAAAATGTTTGCCGCCGAACACGCCGGAGTCAGCCCGGACATCCTTTGTCTTGGCAAGGCGTTGACGGGCGGGGTGATGACCTTGGCTGCCACGCTCTGCACAGACCGCGTCGCCCGCGCCATTTCCGAAGGCAGGCCGGGCCTTTTCATGCACGGCCCGACCTTTATGGGCAATCCCTTGGCTTGCGCCGCTGCCGCCGCTTCGATTCAACTGCTGCGGCAGGGCGGCTGGCAGACGCAGGTGCGGGCGATTGAGCGGCAGCTGCGCGAGGAGCTGGAGCCTGCCCGACGCTTGGCCAGTGTCGCTGACGTGCGGACGCTGGGAGCGATTGGGGTGATCGAAATGCGGCAGCCGGTGAACATGGCCGCCTTGCAGGAGTTTTTTGTGACCCAAGGAGTCTGGATCCGCCCTTTCGGCAGGCTGATTTATCTGATGCCGCCCTACATCATCGCCGAGGCCGATCTGACCAGGCTCTGCGCCGCCGCTGTCCGGGCCGCGCAGCGTTGAACACCAACTTTTTTCGGCACGACGCGAACATGGCAGACGCAGGGATCCGGCGCTTCACCCGGGTGAATTTCAATCACAATGTGGAGCTGAATTTCAGCGGCAGAATTTACGACGCGCAAAAAATCTGCAATCTCAGCCTCGGCGGCTTCTGCGTCAGGGGGCAGTTTGACCAGCAGATCGGCGACATCTGCGCTGTCGAGCTGCGGGAGGCTGCCGGAAAGCCGCTCAATTTTCATGCGGAAGGCAAGGTGGTCTGGATCGGCGGGAACAGCATGGCCGTGGAGTTCACCGCCATGGATCATGACAGTTTCCTCTGCCTCCAGACCGCCCTGCTCTATCAGGCTGACGATCCGCTGCTGCTTGGCACGGAATTTGGCCGCGATGATGTGGCCTACGATCTGCTGGACAGACAATAACACCTGTTTCTTGCAGGAGACTGTCAGAATTCACTCTGCACGGAAATTCCATGAACACAACAGTCCAGCGCGTCACCCGGCGCATCATCGAGCGCAGCAAAGCCAGCCGGGAAAGCTACTTGGCGCGGACAGCGGCGGCCAAGGGCAGCAGCCCTTTCCGCAAGAAGCTGCCGTGCAGCAACTTCGCTCACGACCTCGCGGGCTGCCCTGCCTGCCGCCCTGCCTTGCTGAACGACAAGGTGCCGAACATCGCTGTCATCTCCGCCTACAACGACGTAGTCTCCGCGCATCAGCCGCTGGGCCGCTATCCTGAGCTGATCAAAGAGGCGGTGGCTGAAGCGGGCGGCACGGCCCAGTTTGCGGGCGGCGTTCCTGCGATGTGCGACGGCATCACCCAAGGCGAGCCGGGCATGGATTTGAGCCTGATGAGCCGGGACGTGATCGCCCTTGCCACGGTGATTGCCCTGTCACACAACGTCTTTGACGGCGCGCTGCTGCTCGGCGTTTGTGACAAGATCGTGCCCGGCCTGCTCATGGGCGGGCTGCAATACGGCCACCTGCCGATGATCTTGGTGCCTGCCGGGCCGATGACTTCCGGCATCAGCAACCGCGAGAAGAATCAGGTGCGCGAACGCTTTGCCAAGGGCGAGGCCACGCACGAAGAGCTGCTGGCCTCGGAGCTGCAAGCCTACCACAGCCCCGGCACCTGCACCTTTTACGGCACGGCCAATTCCAACCAGCTGATGGCTGAAATGCTTGGTCTGCATCTGCCGGGCGCGTCTTTTGTCAACGCCGAGACTCCGCTGCGCGATGCCCTGACTCAAGCCGCCGCCCGCCGCGTCGCCGCGCTCACGCATCTGGGCAAGGAATATACGCCGCTGGCCGAGGTGATCAGCGAAAAGGCGGTGGTTAATGCGATGGTCGGTTTGCTGGCAACAGGCGGCTCGACGAATGAGACCATGCACCTCGTGGCCATCGCCAAAGCCGCAGGCATCAGCATTAACTGGGATGATTTCGCCGAGCTGTCTGCCGCTGTGCCGCTCTTGGTGCGCATTTACCCCAACGGCTCTGGCGACATCAACTCCTTCCAGCAGGCAGGCGGCATGGCGTTGCTCATTCGCGAGCTGCTGACGGGCGGCTTCCTGCACGAAGACGTGCAGACTGTGGCCGGGCCGGGCTTCAGCCAGTATATGGAAGAGCCTGTGCTTACGGGAGAAAAAGCGGTCTGGCAGAAAGGGCCGGAGCAGAGCCGCGACCCGGCCATCATTGCCACGTTAGATACGCCTTTTGCCCAAGTGAGCGGCATCAAGGTGCTGTCTGGCAATCTGGGCCGGGCGATCATGAAGATATCCGCTTTGGCGGACGGCGAGAACGCCTGCGTCGAGGCCCCGGCGATGGTCTTTCACAGCCAGCAGGAGCTGGAGCAGGCGTTCAAGGACGGGCGGATGAACCGCGACTTGGTGGCCGTGCTGCGCTTCCAAGGGCCGCGAGCCAATGGAATGCCGGAGCTGCACAAACTGATCACCTTCCTGTCCATCCTCATGGATCAGGGGCGCAAGGTCGGCTTGGTCACGGACGGGCGGCTGTCGGGCGCGTCCGGCAAGGTGCCTTTCGCTATCCACTGCACCCCGGAGGCTTTGGCAGGCGGGCTGATAGCAAAAGTGCAGAACGGCGACCTCATCCGCATGGATGCGCGGAGCAATCTGCTTGAGCTGAAAGTCAGTCAAGAGATATTGGCAGAACGGCAGCCAGCTCCGCCGCCGCCAGAGTCCGCCGCGCCGGGACATGGAATCTTTGCCGCCCTGCGGAGGGGATTGTCCGGGGCTGAGGAGGGGGCGAGTGCGGTGCTATAAGAAGGCACCCTTCGACTTCGCTCAGGATGCCTTCGCTGCCCTGAGTGCGGCAGAAACAACGTGTCGCTCTTATTTGAAGGCTTCAGCAAAGAACTCGTCTTTCTTTAAACTCTCCTGCCAGCTTCTATGTCTCTCAACAGATTCCTTTCTCTTCGTTTTCGGGAGGGCAAGAAAACGAAGGGCCTCCACCTCGCCGAGCTTCTCGATGAGTATTTCAGCAGCTTTTCTTATAAGCTCTTCTTCAGCCAGAAAGACAGCAGCTTTCATTGCAGTTCCTCCTTTAGAACAAATTCAATCGGGTTATAAACAGACACCCGCACATCTTCCTTGCGACTTTTTTTGATCAGCTTGTCATCACAGGTGATGAAGACATCGGCTGTCACTTCAGCATACGCTAAATGAGCGGAATCAGCCAGCCCGAATCCTGAGCTGTGCAGCTGCTCGGCCCGCTTTGCTGCCTGTGCTTTATCAACTGCAACGTCTGACTGAAATCTTGCCAGCAGGGTCAACAGCTCAATCCGTTCAGCAAAGTTTGATATTGCCGATACTTCCAGAGTATGCACGCGGGACGCAACAGCCTGATATGTTCCGTCCCGGATCTTGCTCAAAATCAGATGAACCGCGTCTGTTTCCAGCCGAACACGCATCAGCCGCTGATCATCATAAGGCCGACAGATGGCGCAGACATCAAGGTATAACTTCATGCTTCTTCAGATGCTGACAATGGTGAGGCATTGCTCATCACGCAACCGTATCTACACCGCCACATCCAGCACATCCACCAGCCTGCCCTGATAGCTGTTGCGGATCATCTCCCAGAGTGCGGCGTAATTGTTCACATTGATTTCCAAGCTGCTCACGGCGGAGCCGATGAAACCCGGCAGAGTGTATTCTCCGTTCTGCGTCACTGGAATTTCCGCGCCGCTGGCGCCGTCATCCTTCATGTCGGTGAGCGAGAAAAGCAGCCGCTCTTCGACCAAGTCCTGAATCACCTGAATGCGCAGGCGTTCGTTGGCCGAGACCGAGCCGCCGCTGACCACGACATGCGGCGCGGCTGCGCTGCCGGTGAGGATGCCGGTCTCAGGCGGATGCGGGTGCCCCAGATTGGGAACGGCCAGCGGGCTGCGCAGCCTGCGCTGATAGGTGCCGGTGCGCGGGGTGCCGTGTTCGGTGTACTGGGTGGTCAGGATGATGGTGTATTCGTTGTTCCACGGGTGGGGCTGAGCCGGGATGTCGGGCGCAAGCAGGATCTCGGAGTTGGAGACCGTGCCGAAGGTGCTCTGCTTGGTCTCGCCGCCCGCCGTGCCCCGGATCACGCAGCTGCAATCCGGGTCGTCCTCGTCAAAGTACAGATTGCTGCCGGTCAGACGCAGCAGACCAGCCGGGTTGAGCACGTCAGGCAGCTTGAGCTTGGTGTCTTCAGCCGAGTTGATGTGCGGGAGCTTCTCGTTCATGGGCAGGCGTTCCAGCTTGGCTTCCGCCCGCAGTCTGCGCATGAAATCACGGGTGCCCCTGATGCTCGCCTGGAGCATGTCCTCATCATCAGGCAGGGGCGCGTCAGGGCTGGCCAAACGCCCTTGGGCGGAGATTCCGAAGATAAAGGCATTGGGCAGGGTGACTTGATCGCCGTTGATCATCCTCCCCTGAACCCAGTCCATGATCAGCGGGGCAAGCGAGCGCACCAGATCGGCGTTGTAAACAGGATGCGCGGCGGAGATGTCAGCGGCCATTTCCTCGTAGCCCGCGATGTTTCGGGGAATGATCTGAATGCGGCAGGAAACAGGTTTGGTGAGCGCGTTGACTGCTGGTCGCCATTGCAGAGTGGCCATGATTATTCTCCTGTGAAAAAGGCGGGATAAGCGAGGTGGGACGCTGCTGATTTTGGCAAAATACAGCGGTGCGACATGCCTGTCAAGGAAAATATGACGCAGCCGTGCTGAAGAATGCAGAAAGACGGACTGCGGGCGTGCTTATGGTGATTGCACTCCCGTGCGACTGCAAGTTGCACGAGAGTGCGACGGCAGATACTTCTCTCGATCAACGATGAATTGCACGGGAGTGCAATGGTGGATACTTCTTCAGTGCGATGGCGGATTGCACGGGAGTGCTTTTAGTGATGCTGCGGGAGTGAAAAATGCCTCGCCTGATTGCAGGGGCGAAAAATCTTTCGCCCCTGCAAGCGCGTCAAATCAGCCGCACCGCGCCCTTGTCCGCCGAGGCGGCGAACTGCGCGTAAACTTTCAGCGCCTTGGGCACCTTGCGCTGCCGCTGCGGCGTGAAGGCCGCAGCGCCCCGCAGCTCCTCCTCTTTACGGCGGCGGGCCAGCTCCTCCGCGCTGATTTGCAGATTGATGCTGCGCTCCGGGATGTTGATGTCGATCAGGTCGCCCTCGCGCACCAAGGCGATCGCGCCGCCGCCAGCCGCCTCAGGCGAGACATGGCCGATGGACAGCCCGGCGGTGCCGCCGGAGAAGCGCCCGTCCGTGACCAAGGCGCAGAGCTTGCCGAGCTGCTTGGACTTCAAATAGGAAGTGGGATAGAGCATCTCCTGCATTCCCGGCCCGCCTTTCGGCCCTTCATAGAGGATGAAGACCACGTCGCCTGCTGCGACCTGTCCGCCGAGTATGCCCTCGCAGGCCGCCTCCTGCGAGTGGAAAACCTTGGCCTTGCCCTGGAAATGCAGAATGGACGGGTCAACTCCGGCGGTTTTGACAATGCAGCCTTTTTCGGCAATGTTGCCGTACAGCACCGCAAGGCCGCCGTCCTGCGAATAGCAATGGGCCGCGCTGCGGATGCAGCCCTTCTCGCGGTCATTGTCCAAGGTCTCGTACACGCTGTTCTGCGAGCCAAGCTCCAAGTTGCGGCCCGCTCCGGCAGGCGCGCTGGCGTAGAGCTGGAAGGCTTCCGGGGCCGCGCTGCGGCGCATGATGTCGAAGCGGTCAAGGGCTTCAGCCAAGGTCAGGCCGTCGGCCCGCCGCACAGAGGTGTCCAGCAGGCCCATGCGGTCCAATTCGCCCATGATGCCGAGGATGCCGCCGGCGCGGTTCACGTCCTCGACATGATAGTGCGAGGAGGGCGAGACCTTGCAGAGGTTTGGCGCCTTGCGGGAGAGCGCGTCAATGTCCTGCATGGTGAAGTCAACGCCCGCCTCGTGGGCGACGGCGAGGATGTGCAGCACGGTGTTGGTCGAGCCGCCCATGGCGATGTCCAAGGCCATCGCGTTGCAGAAGGCCGCCTTGGCAGCAATCGAGCGCGGCAGGACGGAAGCGTCGCCGCGTCCGTACCACGCCTCGCACATCTCGACAATCCGCCGCGCCGCTTTCTCGAACAAGGCCAGACGATTGACGTGGGTGGCCACCACCGTGCCGTTGCCGGGCAGAGCCAAGCCGAGCGCCTCGTTGAGGCAGTTCATCGAATTGGCAGTGAACATGCCGGAGCAGGAGCCGCAGGTCGGGCAGGCGCAGCGTTCCACCTCCGCCACTTCCTCGTCGGAAACCGTGCTGTCTCCGGCCATGACCATCGCGTCGATCAGGTCAAAGCCGCGCTCCTTGCCTTTGATTCTTCCTGCCTCCATCGGCCCGCCGGAGACGAAAATCGCCGGGATGTTCAGCCGCATGGCCGCCATCATCATGCCCGGCGTGATTTTGTCGCAATTGCTGATGCAGATCATGCCGTCAACCTTGTGGGCGTTGCACATGTATTCGACTGAATCCGCAATCAGCTCGCGCGAGGGCAGCGAGTAGAGCATTCCGTCGTGGCCCATGGCGATGCCGTCGTCAATGGCGATGGTGTTGAACTCAGCCGCAAAGCAGCCCTGCTCCTCGATCATCGCCTTGACCTGCTGGCCGATCTCATGCAGATGGACGTGGCCAGGCACAAACTGGGTGAAGGAGTTGACCACGGCGATGACCGGTTTGCCGAGCTGCTCCTCAGTCATGCCGTTGGCCCGCCAGAGGGCGCGCGCTCCGGCCATTCTCCGGCCCTGGGTGGTCTCGCTGCTGCGAAGGGGGATGGACATGATTGTTTCTCCTTATATGCTGCGGGCTGCGTTGCCCATTGTTTTCCGCACACTGTACACCGCGCCAAGGCTGGCGGGAACATAATTTTCCTGACTGTGGACTTTGCTGCGGAAAATATGGTATCTTGTCCCGCAGCTGAATTGCTGCTTCAGACAAAAAACAACGTCGGCATCCTCTGTGCCGCTCCCTTTTCAGCCTCAGATGACCGCGCCGCTCACCCTCGGCTATTCGCCCTGCCCCAACGACACCTTCATCTTCTGCGGCCTGACGCAGGGAAACATCCCGCTCCGTCATCTCCGCTTTGCCCAGCCAGCACTTGAAGACGTGGAGACGCTCAACAGCTGGGCCATGCAAGGCCGTCTTGATGTGACCAAACTCTCCGTCCACGCTCTTGGCCATGCGCTCGATCGCTACACCCTGCTGGACTCCGGCGCGGCCTTGGGCAGGGGCTGCGGGCCGCTGCTGGTTACAGCGCGGGCTGGCAGCGGGCCAGCCTCCTCATGGACGGTCGCCATTCCCGGCCAATTGACCACCGCCGCCCTGCTGCTCCGTCTTTTTCTCGGCCAGCCCTGCCGCGCCATCGTCATGCGTTTTGACCGGATCATGGATGCCGTGCTGGCAGGCGAGGCAGACGCGGGCTTGGTCATTCATGAAAGCCGCTTCACCTATCAGGCGCGGGGGCTGCGCTGCGTGCAGGATTTGGGCGCATGGTGGGAGGAGGAGACCGGCCTGCCGATCCCGCTGGGCTGCATAGCCGCCCGCCGCAGCCTGATGCCTGAGCTGACGGCGGAGATAGAACAAGCGATCGCTGCCAGCATCCGCTGGGCGCAGGCGCATCCGGCAGACTGCCTCGGCTATATCCGCCAGCACGCCCAAGAGCTGGACGAGGCGGTGACTGCCGCGCACATCGGCCTGTATGTGAATAACTTTTCTTTGAGCTTGGGCGAGGAAGGCAGGGCGGCGGTGCGGGAGCTGCTGCGCCGGGGGCAGGAGGCTGGACTGTTTTCGCCCTCGGCCTGGCTCACTTCTTAAACAGCCCGACTACAAAGAGCAGGATTGAAGCCCGGCCACAGAGGTGACTATTATTGCAACACTAAATTGACGGGTAAAGGCAGGGCAAACGCATGACTTTCAGAATGAATTTATAAGGTTAAACAGTAAAAAATAAAACACGAACAATTTCAATTAGTTACAATTTCAAGCCATGTGTTTTTTATATTAAATAAAATCAAGATATTGCAACTTTAACCCTGTAATCATTTGAAATTTTATAGTTTGCATGCAAGATACACGAAAAATGTTATCTGTTTGATATTATTTCAAATATAAAAGTCATGCGTTTGCCCTGCGGGTAAAGGTGCTTCAGTAGACCTCTTGCATAAGTCCTGTTAGACTTTCTTGAACGGCGTTCTGCTGTTTTTGTGAATTTTTGCAATTCCCTGATATCCGGCATCGGCAAGAATAAGGACATGCGGCGGCAAAGGCGGCGATGACCTGCTGGCGGAATTCTTCGCGCAGGTCAACGAGATGCAGCGGAATGCCGAGCTGATCAGCCACCGCCTGCGCTTTGGCGGCATGTTCTCCGCTCTCCGGCAGCAGGAGCATGAAAAAACCCTGCACAGCAAAGCCCTGCTCCAGCAGCAGAGCGGCGGCGGTTGTGGAGTCAACCCCGCCGCTTAGGGCGATGCCGATGAGACGAGCGGAGGGAATCATTTGTGAAGTATGTGCAGACAGTAAAAAACGATGATGATGGCACTTGTTTTTTTGTCGCGCTCGAACTTGACGTTAGATTTTTTTTGCTACTGCCTCATGTTTTTTGATGAAGTGGTTCAGTATGAGCCAGTGATTACGAACCTGCCCTCTAATTTTACTGTTCTTCATATTGAAATGCGCCATGTTTGCATACGTCAGATAGTTTCCCCATTCATGTCGGTAGGACTTTTTCCACTTTTTTTCATCCTCATTAAAATCCCACTGCATCTTTCTTCTTGCACCAAGATAAGAAAATTTTTTAAACAGTCTTCGTCTAAATATTTCTCCACGTCCATCTTCGTAATTTGAAAATTTCGCGTAGAAAGATCCGCGCTTAACTGAATTTTTCATTCTTCTGTAAAAACTCGACAAGCTTGACGATTTCAAGTACGTGAAACTACCGTTAAACTCAAAACCTAAATAGGTAAATCTTCTTCCTATATTTAGGTTACCATTTGGGAGAATTTTGCCGCAGACGTAACCCTGTGGTGAACACTGAAATTTATATGAATTTGTCTTGCTTGCCTGAATTTCCAGATCGTATTCTTTTATCGTGGTCAGCACCAAGTTGCAGAGTCTTTCCCCTGAACTTTCAGGTGTTACTACAACAATATCATCAGAGTATCGCCGGTAGAGACCGCCGCACTCTTTAACTGCCTCTGCTATTTTCGAGTCAAAGTCCATAAGGTATAAGTTAGCAAGGATGGAACTTATTGGGGAACCCTGGGGAATTCCTTTCTCGCGCTTCGACTTCGATAGCGTTCCGTCAGTATTTTTGATGAATTTATTTGCTTTTATAATTCCAGCAGGTCGAATTTTCGACCTTAACTCTTTTGTCGTGCAGAATGCGACGATCTCTTGGTTTCTTAGATTTTCAATATCTTTAACCGCAACTCGTTCAATCGCACCAGACTTTCCATATTTAATCAAATCATTTTTGGTCACATTAAATAACGACTTGATATCTATGAACGAAAACTTGGTAATAGCTTTGAAAATATTATAATGGTCTGGAGGTAGTCGTTCAAGCCGCAGAAGGCTGGCCCAAGCGTATTTCAGTCGTAAGTGATTCAGATTGTCGAAGAAGCTCTTTATGTCAAATGTTATGGCCACGAGGACTGGTGTTTTTTGCCGCCGAATGAACGAGAATACTTCTTCTGCGAAATCAACATTGTTCATTCCGCGCCGTTTTGTCGGATGTGGAATGTTTCGGTAGGCCGTTACAAAGTCCGAGAGATTTCGACGAACCAGTTCCTCTTCATAGATTTTTCCAATCTTGGTCGTGTAATAACTGAAGACGTTTGAGTCTATATGGTTGGCATAGAATATCTCACGAATTTTTTCACTTTTCTTGCGCAGTCCTTCATTGGTTATCTCGTCAGTAAACTCGTCGTACTCTTTCCTGAATTTCCGAGTTAGCATTGTCCGATGGATAAAAGGAAAGAAGGCGTGCTTGGCGACATTTGCAGGGTTGCTTACATACTTCTCGACCCAAAGACGATCCGATTCAACCAGCGGAAGTCCAATGTGAGGATACTTTTTGATCCTGAACCAGTCATTTATTCGTTTCATAAAAATTGGGGCATGAAAGCAGAAGCATATCAGGGAGCTTGCCATAGTAAGTAGTACATGCTACTTCGACACTATAACTGTAGTGCCACCCCCTTCACGCTGGGATACAAATCACTGTGCTATTATTATGTACCACTACGCTCGCGATGACGCAGGCAAGGAGAGAAGATAACATGGACACAGCATCGTTGATCGAGTTTGTCGGGATAGTAACCAATCTTTGGCTGAATAATCCTTGCGCTACTCAAATAAACGATCCCTGACCCCTACAGGCCAGGCGACGGTTAAGAAACGTACTACTTGGCTCTGCTTTCACACCCCAGACACAACAATACTTCATTTTCTCTATTGAGTAAACAAAATTTTCACGAAATTATCTGCTCGCTTCGTTCACCGCTGCCTTTATGCTGCTTGGAATAACCGTAACTAACTGCATAACGATATAATGTTGTCGGGTCAATATCAATAATTCCGTTACAGAATTCGAGGCAACCCCAT
This sequence comes from Candidatus Electronema sp. JC, assembly GCF_048287365.2. NCBI lineage: Bacteria > Pseudomonadati > Thermodesulfobacteriota > Desulfobulbia > Desulfobulbales > Desulfobulbaceae > Candidatus Electronema > Candidatus Electronema sp. JC. Next base: position 25,146 of record NZ_JBLWEM020000040.1, read on the forward strand.
TCGGAATCAATTCGTGCTGAATTTAGATCACTCTCTGAAATGTATCTTCCAACAAGAGGATGAATGTCAACGGTAAACATTTCTCCATTTGCAAAAAACAACAAAAAATTGAATCCATAATTTTTAAAACTTTCCAGCTTCATTGTTACTCTAACGGCTTAATTGGATGGAAATTTTGAGTCTCCCACATCTCTATAAGTTCCTGCTGATGAATCTCTGCCCATTCTCGAACAAGCTGACGGCACCGTTTAGGCAAGCTGCCTTCTATGATGTTCATATTCTCAAGCTCCATCACTGCAACATATTCGCCATATTTTATGTGGATATGCCGTGGCGGATGCTCGTTGTCAATCAAGAACATCCGAATGATAATTCCGTGAAATCGGCAAATTTCTGGCATTCTTCGTGGCTGTAAATTGTAAACGGGCAAACCCTCAGCAGCTTGGCTGCACCACTCCCAGAGACTAAAACCGAACGCCGTTCTTGTCAACAGGGAAGATGCGGCAGCTCTCCCGCCGCCGCAGACCGGCAGAAAACGGCTTTTATTTTTTGACAATCCCGTCTGTCAGTGCTAAACCCCATGCTGAAGGCTTGATCCTGAATCCGAACTCCGCCCGTCCATGCCCGTTTACGACCGCAGCAAGCTGAACGACCTGCTCCGCGAGATTAGCGGCGGCGCGCCGTGCCCGGCCCTGCTGCTTTTCGGCGAACGCTCGCTTTGCCAGCAGGCTGCCGAGCAAGTCTGCACGGCCCTCTGCACCAAGGGCGGCACGGTACATGCCATTGATGGCGACAGCGAAGACCACGGCAGCACCTTGGCCAAGCTACGCAGCTTCAGCCTGCTCGGCGGCAGGCAGGTCTTCCGAGTCAACGGCAGCAGGATTTTCCATTCTAAGAATGTCGCTGAGGCCATCTGGAAAAAGGCGGTCAAAGCCTGGGAGGAAGGCAGCCCGGACAAGGCGGCCAAGCAGCTCCGGGCCATGCTCGCTGCTACCGGATTAGACAGCGCGGATGATCCCGGCAGCCTGAGCGAGGAGCAATGGAAAAAGTGCTTCGGTTTTGCCAAGCCCGCAGGCAATCTGAGTTGGACCGGCACGCTGCTTGATCAGATGGAGGCGGTTAAATCCGGTCTTTCCGCCGGAGACGCGGGCGAGCTGCTGCTGGCGGCCTTGGAAAGCGGCCTGCCCAAGAACAATACGCTGCTCCTGCTGGCTGAGGAGCTAGACAAGCGCAAGAAGCTGTATAAATCCTTCAGCGCGAAATTTGCCGTGCTCGATCTGAGCGTGGACACCGGCTCCTCGTCGCAGGCGAAAAAAGAGCAGGAGGCCGTGCTGCGCGAGCAAATCGGCAAGACGCTGCAAGAGTTCGGCAAAACGCTGGACAAGGGCGTGATCGAGCAGCTGCTGGAGCGGGTCGGTTTTCATCCGGCGGCGGCGGTGATGGAGACGGAAAAGCTGATTCTCTCGGTCGGCGACGCGCCTCGGATCACGCTCGACGACCTCAACCGCATGGTGGGCCGCACCCGCGAGGAGGCGGTCTTTGAGCTGACCGAGGCGGTGGGCAATAAAAATTTGGAAAAAGCCCTCTTCATCGCGGGCCGCCTGCAAGAAAACGGCATCCACGGTTTGGCGGTGCTGGCAACCCTGCGCAATTACGTCCGCAGCCTGCTCCTTTTCCGCTCGCTGCTGGAGCAGGAGCAGTACCGCTGGCGGCCCGGCATCGCGGCCAATGTCTTTCAGGAGCAGTGCCTGCCGCTGCTCAAGGCCAATCCGCGCTGGCAGAGCGAGCTGTCCGGCCATCCCTATGCTTTGTATATGAAATTCAAAACCGCCGCCGGATTTCCGCTGCCGCTGCTCCGGCACTGGATGCAGCTCCTGCTCGCCGCTGACCGGCGGCTGAAAGGATCGCCGGTGGCCGCCGACACTGTGGTGCAGCACCTGCTTTTGGCCATGAGCATAAGGACATGATAACATCATGATAAAATCATGATCAGAGAAAGGGAACTTGCAAAATTGAGGCGCGGCATTATACAATACAGATAGGAAGCGTTTTTTTCCTGTTCCGGCAGGCCCCTGCGCGCGGGCCAAGCAGCCGGGGCGCAAATTCAGCACAGCGGTCAGCAGCAGCATGGGCACCACCACCTGTTCAGGAACACGTGAAGAGACCTTGACAAGAGACCGGGAGAAGCTCCAAGAGCCTCCCTACTACAAGGTGCTTCTGCACAACGACGACTACACGACAATGGATTTTGTTGTCATGATACTGGAGATGATTTTTGGCAAAAGCACGGAGGAGGCCACTGCCATCATGCTCAACGTCCATCATCAGGGCCAAGGCGTGGCCGGTGTCTACACCCGTGAAATCGGCGAAACCAAGGTCGCGGAAGTGCATCAGCTGGCCCGGAAGAATCAGTTTCCCCTGAGATGCTCCTTGGAGCGGGCCTGAGCAGCCGCGCATGAACCGGAATTTAAATTTTTCACATAGAAGGCGGCCATCATGTTAAGTCGAAAATTAGAGCTGGCCCTCATCAAGGCCATCAAAGAAGCGAAATCGAAGAGGCATGAGTATGTGACAGTCGAGCACATGCTCTGGGGACTGCTCCATGATGAAACCGCCACTCAAATTATTGAAAAATGCGGCGGCAGCAATGAATCGCTGAAAGAGCGGCTGGAAGAGTTCCTTTCCGCAGGCATTCCCCTGCTCCAGACCGGCAAGGCCGAGCCGTCCCAGACTGTGGCCTTCAACCGTGTTTTGCAGCGGGCGGTCAATCATGTTCAGAGCGCGGGCAAGCGCGAGGTGGACACCGGCGACGTGCTGGTTTCCATTTTCGCCGAGCCGGACTCGCATGCCGTGTATTTCCTCGGCAGCGAAGGCGTGGGCCGGATGGAGGTGATGGAGTATCTTTCCCACCAGATGGCTGAGAGCAGCGCGCCCAAGAATGGCCCGCTGCCCATGGCCCGCCAGGCCGAGCAGCCGGACAGCCCAGCCAAGGAGCAGAAAAAGAAAGCCGAGGGCGAGGATCCGCTGGAGCTGTACACGGTCAACTTTGCCGAGCTGGCCGCCAGCGGCAAGATTGACCCGCTCATCGGCAGGGGCAAGGAGCTGGAGCGGATGATGCAGGTGCTCTGCCGCCGCCGCAAGAACAACCCGCTGTTAGTCGGCGAGCCGGGCGTGGGCAAGACCGCCATCGCCGAGGGCTTGGCTCTGCGTATTCATGAGGATGCCGTGACCCGCAAAAGCGAGCAGCCCGATCCGGCCAAATTCGTTCCGGCTTTGCTGCAAGACACGACGATTTACATGCTCGACATGGGCGCATTGGTTGCTGGCACCAAGTACCGGGGCGATTTCGAGAAGCGGCTGAAGGCGGTGGTGAACACGGTGGAGAAAATGGAGCGGGCCATCCTCTTCATTGACGAGATGCACACCATCGTCGGCGCAGGCGCGACCAGCGGCGGCTCAATGGACGCATCGAATCTGCTCAAGCCCGCGCTTCAGTCGGGCAGCCTGCGCTGCATCGGCTCGACCACCTACGAGGAGTATAAAAACCACATTGAGAAAGACCGCGCCCTGTCGCGCCGCTTCCAGAAAATTGATGTGGAGGAGCCGTCAGTGGAGGACACCTGCGCCATTCTGCGCGGCCTTCAGCCCCGCTACGAGCAGCACCATCAGCTCACCTACTCGGAAGCGGCGATTTCCGCCGCCGCCGAGCTGGCCAACCGCTACATCAATGACCGCTTCCTGCCGGACAAGGCCATTGACGTGATGGACGAGGTCGGCGCGGCCATGCGCCTGGCTGGAAAGACCGGCTCGGTCGTCACGCTGGCCGATGTCGAGGCCATTGTCGGCAAAATGGCGCGGGTGCCGGTGGTTTCCAAGGTCAATAACAAGACCGAGGGCCTGCGTCACTTGGAGCGCGACCTGAAGGCGGTGATTTTCGGCCAGGACGAGGCCATCATCGAGGTGGCGCGGGCGGTGAAGCGGGCCAGAGCAGGCTTGGGCAATCCCAACTCCCCTGCCGGTTCCTTCCTTTTCGCCGGACCGACCGGCGTGGGCAAGACCGAAGTCGCCCGCCAGCTCGCCCAGTCGCTCTCCGTTCATTTTGAGCGGATCGACATGAGCGAGTACATGGAGAAGCACGCGGTCTCGCGGCTGATCGGTGCGCCTCCGGGCTATGTCGGCTTTGAGCAAGGCGGCCTGCTCACTGACGCGATCCGCAAGCACCCGCACACCGTGCTGCTGCTGGATGAGATCGAAAAAGCGCACCCGGATGTCTTCTCGATCCTGCTTCAGGTTATGGATCACTCCACCCTGACCGACAACAGCGGCAGGCGGGCGGATTTCCGCAACGTGATCCTGATCATGACCACCAACGCGGGCGCGCGGGAGATGACCGAGCGGACTATCGGCTTCACCGGCGATTCCAAGGGCAAGGAGCAGAAGGCATTGAAAAATCTTTTCTCGCCGGAGTTCCGCAACCGCTTGGACAGCATCATCACCTTCCATCCGCTGCCGATGACAGCGGTGGAGCAGATTGTCGGCAAGATGATCCATGAGCTGGAAGGACAGCTGGCTGACAAGAACGTGCGCATCAGCCTGACCACGGCGGCCCGCAAATGGCTGGCCGGACAGGGCTACGACCCGGCCTTCGGCGCGCGGCCCATGCGCCGCCTGATCATGAAGGAGATCGGCGACGTGCTGACCGAAGAAATCCTCTTTGGCAAACTGAGCAAGGGCGGCAAGGTGCAGGTCGGGTGCAGCAAAGGCAAAATCACCTTCGAATATTCCTGATCCGTCCGGCAGGCTGCCCGCAGTTCCTCCGCAGCCTGCTGTTTTTTCTTCCATGCGCAACTTGACAGTCATGCACCGGATGCAGCGTGTCATTTTTTTGCGGCTGATCCGAGATGCGTCAAGATGATTGCATTCATTTCGTGTTCATACGTATTTCCCCAGCCGTCACCCGGCGTTCACCGCCGCAGCGGTCAAGTATAACATACCGTCCGTCCTCAGCAAGCCCTGCGCCGACCGCCGGAGTCATTCCTTGCCCGCTGTCATATTCCAGCGGTCTGCCGAGGAGATAATCCCTCTGCCGCCACGCGGCCAGCACCGCCACCTTGTCTTCTTTCAGCCGCTCCGGCGCGGCCAGCAGCTCATTGACCAAAAGCGGCAGCAGCTCGGCAGGACTGATGACCGCGCCTGCTTCGGCCAAGGTGATGATTTTGTTGCGCAGCTCCGGCGGGAAATCCTCCGGCAATGCGGCGACGTTGATGCCGACTCCGATCACGACAAATTCCGGCAGACCAGCCCGCAGCGGCCCGCTTTCCGTGAGAATGCCGCCGAGCTTTCTCTCGGCAAGATAGAGATCATTCGGCCACTTGAGCAGCGGCTGCACACCTGCCGCCTTGTGCAGGCCAGCGGCCAAGCCGACCCCGGCGGCCAAAGTCAGCAGCGGCAAATCCGCAGGCTCCAGCTCTGGCCGCAGAATCAGCGAGAAATACAGACCGCCGGGCGGCGAGCAGAACTGCTTGCCGCCGCGCCCGCGCCCGCCGCTCTGCTGATCGGCATGAACCACCGTGCCCTGCTCCGCGCCTTGACGGGCAAGATCAAGGGCATGGCTGCTGGTGGATCCGAGGACTGAAAAATGATGCAGCAGCATCAGGCGATGGACGGCGGGCTGCTCAGTTTCATCGGCATGACGATGCCGAGAAAGCCGGGATCCGCTGCCGAGCTGATCAGGCAGGGACTTTCGTCCGAGCTGACTGAGGCGGAAAGCGCGTCGCCTTCCAGCACCGACAAAGCCTCGATGAAGTAGCGACAGTTGAAGCCCATGCAGAGGTCGTGGCCGCTGTAGGTGATCTCAATCTCATCCCGCGCCGAGCCGAAATCTGCATTATCCGAACTGAGAATCAGCCGGTTGCCTTGGGCCTCAAAGCGGATGGCGTGGAAGATGTCCTCGGTGAAAAGGTTGATCCGCTTCAGCGATTCGAGGAAGAGATTCTTGTTGATGATCATGCTGTTGTCCTGCGGCAGCGAGCGCAGAATGTTCTCGAAATCCGGGAAATCGCCCTCCATCAGGCGGATGATGAGAACCGAGCTGTCGCTTTTCAGCACCAGCTTTTTCTGCTCCACGCCCATCCGGCAGGTGTCCAATTCCTCGCAGAATTTGCGCAGCTGCTGCACGCCCCGGCGCGGAATGAGGATGCTCTGGCCGAAATCCAGCCCGGCCATTGCGGCGGCCTCGCGGTTCATGATGCTCAGGCGGTGGCCGTCGGACGTGACCATCCGCAGCATGGTCTTGCCCTCCTCCTCGCGCTTTTGCAGCAGGGCGGCGGTGAGGTTGTACATGTTCTCGCGGTCAGCAGCGATGGAGAAGCTGGTCTTGTCGATCAGGTCGCAGAGCGCTTCGGCCTCGATGTCCGCCAGTGCCTGCTCGTCGTAGTGTTCAAACTGGGGGAATTCCTCGCTCACCATGCCCGCGAGGCGGTAGGTGCTGCTGCCCGCGCTGATCCGCACCCAGTTTTTCTCCTCCTCCTTGAAATTCACGGTCTCCGAGCGGGACTCGCGGGCCAGCTCAAAGAGCTTCTTCGCAGGCAAGGTCAGGCTGCCCTGCTCAAAAACCTCGGCGGACACGGTCTGGCGCAGGCTCACCTCCAAGTCGGTGCCGGTGAAGACCACCTCATTGCTGCCAACCTCCAGCAGGACGTTGGAGAGAATGGCCAATGTGCCCTTTTTGCTGGCGATGTTCTGCTGCGCGCTGACCGCGTCCAACAGGTCTTTCCGGGCGATGTTGAAATTGAACGGCATGACAACTGCTCCTTTGTTTATATAGAAAAGTTTGTTGATATTGGGGCTGTTGATTTGTTGATAAGCGGCCTAAGCTGCTGAATTCAATAAAGACAGCCTGTTGATAAGTTGTGAGTTCTTTTGTTGAAAACTCGCGCCGTTCCCGGCCTGCCCGCCAGTTATCAACAGGTTGTGAACAAGTTATCAACAAGTTTTCAACAGGGGGCGGCGCAGGGGCTGAAGAAGAAAATATACCAATTCGCCGCCGTGGTGACGATCTTTTCTTCTCCTGCCGGTTGCAATTCCGCCCGGATTGAGGTAACTCTGCGGGGAACTCAACCCCCGCGCGCCCATGCTCCATCTGATCAGCCTGAACTGCCGCTACACCCACTCCTGTCTGGCCCAGTTCTGCCTGCGGGCCGAGCTGGAACGCCGCCTGCCGGAACTGCCAGTCCGCCTCAGCCAGTTCACGCTCAACGACCCGTATTACGCGACCTTGCTGCGGATCAGCGGCCAGCCTGCTCATGCTGTACTTTTCTCGGTCTATGTCTGGAATCACGCCTATGTCCGCCGTTTGATCAACGATTTGGCTCGACTGCGGCCAGAGCTGCCGATTATTCTCGGCGGACCGCAGGCTGCGGCGATGACCAATCTGCCGCCCAACTGCACGGTTTTTATCGGTGAGATAGAAAGCGCGGAGGAAGATTTTTTCCACGATCTGCGCAGCGGAACGCTGAAGCCGCGCTATCAGGCCGCGCCCAGCCGCAGCTTTCCGTCTCCGTACAAGCCGGAGGATTTCAGCACGCATTTGAAAAACCGGCAGGTTTATTACGAATCCTCGCGGGGCTGTCCGTTCTCCTGCTCGTATTGTTTATCGTCCATTTCCAAAGGCGTGCGCCACAAGCCGCTGGAGCTGGTGAAAGAGGAGCTGCGCAGCCTGATTGCCGCCAAGCCGCTGATCATCAAGTTTGTTGACCGCACCTTCAACGACAAGCCGGAACGGGCCGCCGCGATTTGGCGTTTCCTGCTCGACGAGGGGCAAGGCGTGCGCTTTCATTTTGAAATTGCCCCTGACCGTTTCACTGAAGATTTGTTCGCTCTGCTGGAACAAGTGCCCTGCGATTTGTTTCAATTTGAGATCGGTATTCAGAGCTGCAATGCGGCGACCTTGGCCGCTGTCCGGCGGCAGATGGATTTGCCGCAAGCTGAGGCGAACATCCGCCGCTTGATCGCGCTGAACAGCATCCACATTCACGCTGATCTCATTCTCGGTCTGCCTTTTGAAGACGCAGCCAGCTTCCGTGAATCTTTCAACCGGGTTTTCCGCTGCCGACCGCATCATGTTCAGCTCGGCCTGCTCAAGGTGCTGCCGGAAACCGAGATGCAGGCGCGGGCAGCGGAATTTGGCCTGCTCCACTGCGCCGAGCCGCCCTACGAGGTGCTGGCGAACAAGTGGCTCAGTCACGACGAGCTGCGCGGGCTGCACGAGTTCTGCGAATGCGCGGAGGCATTTCACAACAACCGCTTTTTCCCCTCGCTCTGGGCGTGTCTGCTTCAGCGCGGCGAGGAGCCGTTCCGCTTTTTCCACAGCTTGCTGGAACTCTGCCGCCAGCGCGGTTTCTTCCAGCTGGCACATACGCAGGCCCTGATGAGCAGCCTGCTGGCCGAGCTGGCCCGGCAACGCGACGATGGCCCGTTGCTGCTGGATCTGCTCCGCTACGACTGGTTGCGCTGCGGCCACCGTTTTCTGCCGGAGGAGCTGGCAAGTGCGCCGCCTGCCGCGCTGCGCGACCGCCTGCGCCAAACTTTGCCGGAGGCGATTGAGGGTCTGTTCAGCAGCAGGACGCGAACAGAATTTCTCAAACAGACCAGCCTGCTGGAGTTGTCCGCCGAGGCGATGGCGGTTCTTGGTTTGGGTGAAAGGGCGGGCATTGTTGCTTTGCTGCCGGAGCAGACAGGCGGGGTGCTGAAACATTGCCGGGCGGTGGTGCTGCCGGATGATAAAAGCGGGCTATGAGAAAACTGCATAAACGGCTTTCTATCTGGACGGCGGGCATAGTGCTGATGCTGCTGATCAGCATGATCGCCGTCAATATTGTTATAAGCAGTTATGCCCGACACACCAGCGGACAGCTTAGTGCTTTTAAAACAGTGCAGTGCGCCATACTCCTCGGCACCTCAAAATGGCTGAAAGGCGGCAGGAGAAACCTGTATTACCAATATAGGATTATCGCGGCTGCTGAGCTGTATAAAACTGGAAAATGCAGAAAGATTATTGTTTCAGGCGACAACGGCACCATTTACTATAACGAGCCGATGACAATGAAGCGGGATTTGATGAAAATGGGCATCAAAGAGGAGGACGTGATCTGCGACTATGCTGGATTCAGAACCTTGGATTCGATCATCCGCTTCAAGGAAATATTCGGTCAGCGGGAGGGAATTGTTGTTTCTCAGCAGTTCCATAATACCAGATCCGTCTATATAGGAAGGTCATACGATATTGATCTGCATGGATACAACGCCCGTGATGTCAGCTTGCGCTATGGCTTAAAAACTCGAATTCGGGAATTTTTCTCCAAAGTGAAGTGCTTCATTGACGTGCATCTGCTCTATACGCAGCCGAAATTCTTGGGTGAAAAGGTCAGTGTCGGCGAAGAGGCGGAAAAAGAATCCTTCTGAAGGAGGTCAAACCAGCCATGAGCCTGCCCAGACCAGCCCGTTCCGTCTGCCCTTTTGTCACCGCCGGAAAGATTGAAAACCCCAGCCTCTTCGCAGGCCGGAAGGACGAGCTGCGCCGTCTTGCCGGATGGATGAGCGGCAGCCAGCCGGTCAGCGTGAATGTGGTCGGCGGGCGGCTGTCCGGCAAGTCCTCCCTGCTTCAGCACTTCACCCAGACTTATGCGCAGCGGGTGGCGAAACCGGGCCGCTTCCTTGTGGTCTGCATCTGCCTGCGGCTGGCCAAGCCCAAGACCGAGGCCGAGTTCTACCAGACTTTGGCAGCTGCCCTGAGCAAGCTGCGGGCGGTTGAGCAGTGCAAGCCGCTGCGCGCTGCGCTGGCTGCATGTTCCAGAGGCGGCAAGAAGGAATTCACTGATCTGCTGGAGCTGCTGTCCGGGCGGGGTCTGCTGCCGGTCTTCTGCCTAGATGAGTTCGAGAAGCTCTTTGACCACAAGGACACGCTGGGCAAGGATTTCTACGACGGCCTGCACAGCCTGATCAACAGCAACAAGATGATGCTGATCATCGCCACGCGCGAGCCGGTGGAAATTGTCGCTGAAGGCCAGCAGCTTCTGTCGCCGTTCTTCAACTTCGGCCAAGCCTGCGAGCTGAAGGACTTCAGCGAGGAGGAGGCGGAGGAGCTGCTGCTCCTGCCCAGCCCGCTTGCGCCCGCGCTGGATGCCGATGAGCGGCGGCTGGCCCGCAAGTGGGGCGATCTCCAGCCGCATCTGCTGCAACTGGCCGCCTCGTTCCTTTTTGAGGCGCGGCGGCACGGCAAAAGCCGGAGCTGGGCGGAGAAGGCGTTCAAGCAGGAGCGGGGCAGACGGCTGGAGAAGAGCGTCTGGACAAAGCCGCTGTCAGCGAAAGCGATTGCGCAGGGCAGCCGCAAGTTCCTGACGGCCTTGGCCGAGGATGCGGAGAAGTGCAAGAAAGTTCTGCTGGCGCTTGTCCCGCTGGCGGTGCTGGCCGGGCTTGCCTATGCCCTGCTGACTGGAAAGATGCCCACGAAAGACGCGCTGGACTGGCTGCTGAAGCTGATGGGGGCGAAGTGAGGACGGATCACCGCTTCTTCCTTTAGACGACAAACCTGCGGCGGCAAACTGGCAAGGAACCTTACCGTCAGCCGCGAAGGATCCTTCTCGCAATACGGCAAGGATCCTTCCCGGAAAACGCCAAGGATCCTTGGCGCAATACGAGAAGGATCCTTCGCGTAAATCGGCAAGGCTCCTTGCTGCAAAACGTGAAGGATCCTTGCGCCGCCGCGCCTGCCTTCCTGCCAAACCACGGAGATGCCCCATGCAATACGTGAAAGAATGCCTCCAGCTGCTGTATTGGATCTACTTCAAGCCCTACACCATGAAACAGCATGTGCGGGAGATATGCCCAGAGATAACCGATCCATACAAAGACAGTTTTTACAGGCTTTCTGCAGAAGCGCAGGCCAACCCGCGCCTGAAGTATTACGATGAGCAATTATTCTGGCTGACAGTCTTGGTGCCGATAATATCGACTCTTTTTTGCATGCTTCTGATTGATCTTATAGCCGGAACTGATGAATTCCAGTTCAACTGGTGGTTGAGCTGCTTGTTTTGTCTTGGATGGATGACGGGAATGTTCTTCGGTTTTGCGGTCAGGAGAAAATTGAAAAGGGAAACATATGCCTTTCTGGCATCTTTCTTGGCATTTGCGTTGATAATTTTCTATGATGATCTTTTTTATGACCCTCTGCTGAGGATGACGGCAAAAGGCATGATGACTGGCGCAGCATTAGGTTTTGCGCATGCAGTGATGGTCAGTATGGCTAGTGGCGTAATGGGGGGAGTGCTGCACTGCGTAACGTTCGGCGTGATATCAGGAACGGTGAAAGTGATTGACAGCAGCTCAGCATTCATGTTGATCCTGTCTCTCGTCATTTTTGCCATGCCGCGCCTGTACATTTGGCTGCCGGAGCTGCTGTGGATGTGCATCCTCAAACTCTGGCCGGGCAAAGCGGAAGACAAGCTGCCTTGGCTGCCGCCGCAATTCGACCAATCTGTCGAATTTCCTCTGCCTTTCCTGCACGGACTCATCGCCGCAGCCTACTGCGAGAACCAAGCCGCCGCCCGCCAAAGCATCAACTACCTCATAACCTCCACCAATCAGCAGAAGACGGCCAGCAAGGCCATGCTCCTCATCGCTGCGGAGAGCTTCGCCGCCTGCCGCTCTGCTGGCGACATCGCCGCTGTGAGGGAGCAGCTTGACTGGCTGCCTAATGAGCTTGCCGGGAAGATCACGGACTGCTTGGAACTGAGCCAAGACACTGCCGCCGCCTTGGAGGCCAGCTCGCCCTACCGCCAGGCGCAGCGGCTGGAGCATGTCTGCGCCAAGATCGAGCAGCGGCGCAACGCCTTGGCCTCTGCTTCTGCCCGCGAGGCCACCACGCTGGGCGGTGTGCTCGATCAGTGGCAGGGCATCCTGCGCACAGCCTGCCGCACTCTGCACGAGACCGCCAAGCGCAGCGGCGAGCTGCTGCAGGTCTATCTGCCCGGCCCGCCGCTGGAGCCGGGCAAGGCAGGCAGCCTGTTCAAGGGCCGCAAAGACCTCTTCCGCCATATCGAAAGCCTGCTGCTCTCGGCCCAGCCGCCCACGCTGGTCATGCACGGCAACAGGCGCAGCGGCAAAAGCTCGGCCCTGCGCTACCTGCCCAAGCAGATGCCCTCGGACATCCTGCCCTTGTTCGTGGACTGCCAAGGCGCGGCGGTGTCCAGCTCGCTGCATGGCCTGGCTGACCGCATCGCTCATCAGCTCATCAGCTCGGCCCGCGAGACGCACCGCCTGACCCTGCCGGCGCCGGACAAGGAGGAGCTGCGCCTTGACCCCTTCGCCGCCCTGCTGGCTTGGTTGGACGCGGCAGAGCAGGCCGCGCCGGGCAAGACCTTCCTCCTCTGCTTAGACGAGTTCGAGCGCATTGACGAGATTGTCACCACCACGGGCAGCCGCGCCCCGCTCAACTTCCTCCGCCACCTCATCCAGCACCGCCGCCGCTGGCTGCTCCTCTTTGCCGGGGAGCACACGCCGGAGGAGCTGTCCCTGCACTGGAGCGACTGCTTGATCAACACCCGCAGCCTGCGCGTGAGCTGCTTGGACAAGGACGATGCGCTGGAGCTGATCCGCAGGCCGGTGGAGGACTTCCCGGAGATTTGGCAGGACGAGGCGGCGGAGGCGGTCTGGCAGCTCACGCAGGGGCAGCCGTACTGCATTCAGCTCATCGGCCAAGAGGTGATTGAGCGGCTGAACAAACAGAAGCGAAGGCTGGCTGAGGCCGATGATGTCGAGGCTGTGCTGCCGACTGTCTTTGAGCGGGGCAGCGAGTTCTTCCTTGAATTCTGGCGCAGCCGCAGCAAGGAGGAGCAGACGCTGCTGGCCGCTCTGGCCAAGAGGGAGATCATTACGCCGGATATGACCGCAGCCGCGCCTGCCTTGGTCCGCAAGGAAATCCTTGCGCAAGAGCAGGGCGGCTGCGCCTTCAAGGTGCCGCTGCTGGGGAGGTGGATCGAGGGACTGTAGGGGCGGTTCGCGAACCGCCCCTACACCTTAAACCGCCGCTTCGCCGTGCTCGCCGGTGCGCACCCGCACCACATCATCGACCGGCAGGACGAAGATTTTGCCGTCGCCGATCTTGCCGCTCAGGGCCGCGTCGCGGATGGCCGTCACCACCTTCTCGGCCATGTCAGCCCGCACCACCAGCTCGATCTTGATCTTCGGGTTGAACTCGACGTGGTACTCGGCTCCACGGTACATCTCGGTGTGGCCTTTCTGGCGGCCATAGCCCTTGACCTCGCTGATGGTCATGCCGGTGATGCCGAGGCCGGTCAGGGCGTGCTTCACGTCGTCCAGTTTGAAGGGCTTGATGATCGCTTCAATTTTCTTCATGATAGGCTCCTTGTGGCCGAAAGTTAGTCTCTGGTGAACTCAGGATAGGCTTCCAAGCCGCATTCCGCAAGATCCACGCCTGCCAATTCGTCCTCTTCGCTGACCCGGATGCCGACAGTCTTCTTCAGAACCATCCAAGTGGCGAAGGAGGCGGCGAAGGTCCAGACGAAGATCGCGCCGATGCCGGTCAGCTGCACAAGCACGGAGCCGTCCGGGTTGGTCAGCCCTGCGGCGAGCAGGCCGAAGGTGCCGGTCACGCCGTGGACAGAAAGCGCGCCCACCGGGTCGTCAATTTTCGCCTTGTCGATGAAGATGATGGATGCCACCACAATCAGGCCCGCAATCACGCCGATCAGGGTTGAAACCACCGGCGAGGGGCTGAGCGGATCGGCGGTGATCGCCACCAGACCGGCCAGCGCGCCGTTGAGGGCCATGGTCAGATCCGCCTTGCCGAACCAGAACTGCGCCAGCAGCAGGGCCGCGACCAAGCCGCCTGCGGCTGCGGTGTTGGTGTTGACAAAGACCATCGAAACCGCGTTCGCCTCTTTGATGTTGCTGACCATCAGCTCGGAGCCGCCGTTGAAGCCGAACCAGCCCAGCCAAAGGATGAAGGTGCCGAGTGTAGCCAAAGGCAGGTTGCTGCCGGGAATGGCCTTGGCTCTGCCGTCCGGGCCGTATTTGCCCTTCCGTGCGCCCAGCAGGAGCACGCCGGCCAGCGCGGCAGATGCGCCGCAAAGATGCACCACGCCCGATCCGGCGAAGTCAACAAAGCCGAGTCCTTTCAGGAAGCCGCCGCCCCAGTGCCAGTAGCCGCCGACTGGGTAGATGACCAAGCTCATCACTGCGGCGAAGGCGAGGAACGACCAGAGCTTCATCCGTTCGGCCACTGCGCCGGAGACGATGGAGGTCGCGGTGGCGACGAAGACCACCTGAAAGAAGAAGTCGGCCATCTTCGAGTGGGTGATGCTGCCTCCGCTCTTCAGGATTGCGTCCGCAGTGTGCTCCGCACCGAGGAAGAAGCTGAGGCCGGGAATGAAGCTGCTCAGGCCGGGGCCGTACATGATGTTGTAGCCCGCGATCAGGTACATCAGGCAGGCGACAGCATACAACGCAATGTTTTTGGTTAAGATCTCAACCGTGTTCTTGCTCCGCACCAAGCCCGCCTCGAGCATGGCGAAGCCCGCCCCCATCCACATGACCAATGCGCCGGTCATAAGAAAATAGAAAGTGTCCAGCGAATAGGCGAGCTGAATCATAGTCTCGCCCGCGCTGGCTGCTTCCTCCGCCGCTGCCGGGCCAGCCAGCATCACGCCGGCCAGAGCCGCCGCGCCCGCCCAGAAGCGTTTTGTCCTGCTTGTTGCCGAGTTCTTCATGTCTCCCTCCTCGTGCCTGATAAGTTGTTCCAGAATGGAATGGGTAGCGAACGCCGTGTTCTTTTGCTATGGATATAGCAAAGAGTATGCCATTTTTGCACCATTTTTTATTTTTTGATCAACTTCAGCAGGTTGCCGCCAGCGGAAGTTCTGCTTTTCATGGCAGGCGCAAACGTTTGATACATTTTTGCGTGATAAATCTGAAATTGTCATACGAAAATGTATTGAATCTGCCTCGAATAAAAATACGCCGAACCCTGCCGCAGGGTTCGGCGCAACAAGCTGCGGCACTGCGTTCAGGCTACGTCCACCAGATCGAACGCTTAGGCGGGTTGCCGTACTTCTCAAAGACATCCCCCGACTCCTTCAGCACCGCCTCCAGCTCCTCGACCGTGAAGCTGTAGCCGTCCTGCGCGGCCAGCGCGACAAACTCCTCCTTTGTGGCCGGAACATCGTATTTCGCTTTGATCTTTTTATCTTTGCCGCCCGCTGTCAGCAGCTTTTCCACGTCCGCTTTCGCCATGACCTGACCTCTCCTGTGATGTTTATTGATGAGGGAAAAATTCAATCCGCAGGCTGTCTTCGCCGTCCTGCGCCAAGGCGTAGCCGCCGCCGTCGTCAATCCGCATTTCCCGCTCCTGCGCCGCCTGCTTGAGCAGGCCGATCTGCTCCTGCGCCAGCTCCTCCTCCGCGTCGCGGTTGAGGTGGAGCAGCAGGCAGCCGCTGTCCTTGGTGAACTGGAGCAGGAAGGCGTTGTGGTTGAGGAAAACCAAATCCTCATAGACATGAGCAATGCCCATGCCCGCCGCTTCGACGATATCCTTGACCACACCGAGTTTTCGTTCTGACATGGGCACGTTATATAGTGAGAAGTTGCTCCTGAACCAGCTGCCGCAACCGTTCCGCCAGCTTCAGCATGGCCGGGATTTCCTCCATCATCGGCGGGCTGATTTTGAAGCCGTCCAGCGAGCAGATGTCCTGATACTGATCCATCTTCAGCAGGCCCTCGCCAATATCCCCCATCTTGCCCGGAAAGACCTGTTCCATCGCCGCGACTAAATCGGCCATGGTATGATTGTACGGCAGCTCGCCGTGGCGCATCAGCGCGGCCATGACGAACTTCTCTATGGCCATGGCGATGAGGTTATACAGTATTTCCGGGGTGAAGGCCAGCACGCCCTTGCTGTGCGCCTGCGCCGCCGTGTTCAGGAAGCCCTCGCCGTGGCGGAAGTACTCCTCCCAGCCCTTGACCGGGCGCAATTCGTGCAGCGGCTGAATTTTCATAGCATTTTCCGCAGGCAAATCATCGCCGTTGTCTGGAATTCCATCTTCTGATAAAAGGCCAAGGCTGGCGCGTTGTTCCGGTCTGCCAGCAGCTGCATACGGCTCGCTCCTTGGCTGACCGCCCAGGACTCGGCAGCAGCCACAAGCCGCCTGCCCACGCCTTTGCCCTGCTGCGCGGGCAGCACCGCCACGTCCTCAATCAGCGCGGACAGCCCGCCCTGCGCCGTGGAGATCAGCAGCTGCCCCGTGCACATGCCGATCACCTCGCCGTCCTGCTCCGCCGCGAAAACTGCCGCCTCTGCCCGGCTCAAGAGCAGCCGCAGGCCGCGCTCCTGCTTGGCCGCATCGAAAACAAAGTCTTTTTCAATGCTGAAGAGCAGCCGCAGCAGGCCGACAAGGGCCGGGATGTCCTCCGGCCCGGCGCGGCGGATAATGGCGTTCATTCGGAAATCAGATACTTTGCCGCTGGCTCGCCTTCCTCAAGGCCGTCGAGGATTGCATCAACCGCCTCCTCGCTGCTCACACGACCGAACCACCAGTTCTCCGGCTGCACCACCATGACCGGCCCCTTCTCGCATTGCTTGAGGCAGGATGTGGCGGTGATCAGGCAGTCCAAGCCGCGATCCAGCACTTCCTCCTCGATGTATTGCAGCAGTCCTTCGCTCTGCTTGTGGCAAAGCCCTTTCTTGTCGCCTGCGGCGCGGAAACTCTGGCAGAGCAATATCTGCCTCTTTGGTATGGCCATCTTTCTTTCCTCGTTCAGATGAGATTATTTCTTGCACTTTTGTTTCTTGCCGCCGCCGTAGAGCACATCCACCAGACCTTCAATGCTGTCCTCTGCCAACAGCACCTTGATGCCCTGTTCCGCCAGCACCTTTTGCGGATTCTCGCCTGCCTTGGCTGCCAGCAGGGCGAAGCAGTCAAAGAGGCACTCGCGGGCCAGCGTCTCCCAGCGGGAGCTTCCGGCACCTGCCTCCGGCGTGTTGCGCACTGTGAGCAGCGAGGGCAGCTCGTCGCCGCAGCGCGGGCCATAGATGAGCATCTTCTCCGCCTGGCCGAGGTGCAGATCCACCTCCATGCCGCTGCTGCTGACCACGGCCACGTTGGGCCGCGCCTGCGTCGGCTTGGGCAGCAGCGTTCCGGCGAAAGCAGTGCCGCTGCTCGGCGGACTGAGCAAAGTTGCTCCGTATTCGGCCAGCTCCAGATGCGCCGCCGCCGCTGCTTTGGCCTGCGCCAGAAGGGCCGCGTCGCAGCTGGGCGGGTCGCCTTCTTCCTCTGCGGCCGCAAACGGCAGCAGGGTCATGGATGACGCGCCGAGCTTGGCCATTTTCTCCGCAATCGCAGCCACGTGCTGGTCGTTGATGCCCGGATAAACCGTGGTCTGAATGTTCACTTTCAGCCCGGCCTGCACCAGAGCCACGACCGCCTGTTCTTGCTCGCTGATCAGCAGTGCCGCCGCCTCAGCCAGCGGGAGCGTCCGCTTGCCCGGACGGATCCATTTGTAAATCTTCTCCGCAAGGCCTGCGGCAACCGCCTCCACTTGCAGGCTCATCTGAGCAAGGCCCCGCTCCGCCAGCTTGTGCGCAAGGGCCGCCGCGCCTAATCCGGCAGCAGTCAGGTGCAGGCTGAACGCAGGATGCCTGGCGCGGATCAGGTCAAGCGCGGCAAAGAGGATGTCCGGCGCGGCCAAGGCATCGCCCGGCCCGCAGACCGTCACCCCGCCGATGCTTTTGCCGCCTTTGAGCAGCTCGTCAAGCCACGCGACCGCCTCTGCCGGCGGCAGGGCCGCAGCCGCTTTGTCGCCGCCGAAACGCCTGCCGCAGACCGCCTGCGGCGCAATCGGCAGGAGCAGGCTTTCAATCCGCATCGAGCGGGGGCAGGCGCATTGTTCTTGGGGAAATTGCAGCATGGTGTCATCCTCAGCAGCGGGCGGCGTTTGTCGCCGCCCTTCTGCTTTGTATCAAAGCAAAGGCCGTGCCAAGAGGAGGAATGCTGGATTTCTGCTGTGAAACCGTTTAAATGGAAGGGAACAGCCCGGCAGCGCGGGCTGCTCGTTTTTGCAGCGGGGATGACGAATTGGTACAGGCGTGGCGTTTTTGTCAAATACTCGTTCAAACAGAGAAGCTGACTTTCCCCTCCTGCCGCATCTCCCTCCGCGCCGCCGCCGGGCTTTTGCCGCACCAGCGCCGGAACGCCTTGCGGAAGCCGCGCTCGCTTTCAAAGCCCAGCCGGAAGGCCGCTTCGTCCACACTCAGGCCGCTGTCCGCCAGCAGACCTAAGGCGTTGACATGCCGGGCCTCGTCAATCAGCCTGCTGGCGCTGGTGCCTGCCTCATGCAGCCGCCGTTGCAGGCTGCTCAGGCTCATGCCCAAGCTCTGCGCCAGACCGGATGCGCTGTAGTCGCCCTTCAGCGCATTGCGCATCACGGCCTGGCGGATTTTGGCAACTTCATTTCTGCCGCTGGCCAGATCAAGATCGCGGCGCAGACCATCCAAACGCCGGGCCAGCACCTCCTTGCTCTCCGCACGGGGTGCCCGGCTGGGCATATCTAACACCGTGCTGTCAAAAATCAGGGCGTTGAACTGCGCTCCAAACGAGATCGGCGCCTTGAAGAAGTCCTCATAGGCTGTGACCGGCCCGACCGACTGATGCCGGAACTGCGCCCGCAGCAGCGATTTTTCTCCAAAGCACTCTTGGGCGATGCGCGCGCCCATGCCCAGGCCGATTTCCGCGCTCATGCCGCCGTCATGCAGGCTCAAAGGCTGATGGGTGCGCAGCACTGTTTCTGCTTTCCCCCATTCCACCACCTCCATTTCCAGCCGGTCGGCGATCAGGTCGCAGTGTTCGGAAAACAGCTCCAGCATCGAGCGCAGATCCGGGGCGCGGCGCAGCAGTTTGCCCGGCGTGCCGAGATAGGAGAGCGGCGCAATCTGAGCCAGCTCCAAGGCCACGTTTCTGCCGGGAAACGTGGCCGCCAGCAGCCGGAAGAACTGCTCGAAAAAGGCTTCCGGCAGGTAGGTGTCAGGATTCATCAGCACTGAAGGCGGAACGCCGGTCTCAGCACTGACGCGCTCCACGGACAGGCCGACATAGGCGGCGTAGAACACCGCCACGTTGCCCATGCTGCTCAGAATGCGGTGCTGCGGGGGTATTTCAGGATTTGATGCCATAAGACGCGCCGGTGCAAGAGTCAAAAATTATTTTGAGACGCAAGTTCCGTTCTTTGCCGCCTCAGGACATGCGCAAAAGCGGAGGAATTGAGTACCATGCAAGACAGAGGGGCAGAGCAGGAGCGGCAGCCCTCCGCAGCGGCGCCAGCATCCCGGAACGCAGCATGTTACCATAGCTGTTTGAAGATGGCGAAGGTTTTATTGTGCTGCCAATGGAAGGGCAAGCCTGTTGATCAACGACACTGAAAAGGTGAATCAAATGAAAGCAATCCAAATCAGCTACGATAAAGCCCGCGATAGAATGCGGCCCGGCGACGTGATCGCCTTTGGCGGGAAGGGGAACAGCTCGGACATCATCAAGTTTGCCACGTTCTCCGATGTCTCGCATGTCGCGGTGATCTTGCAGACCAAGGCCTTGAATGACAAGACCGGCAGATTTTTCAACGAAATCATTGAATCTACCACTCTGAACGGCGCGGCTGGCGTGCGGACAACCCGGTTGAGCGACTGTCTCAACATCTACGAGGGGGAGATCTGGTGGCTGCCGCTGGCCGAGCGGATCAGGCCGTACCATTTTGATGAAGAGAAATTTTACAACTTCCTCTTCCAGCAGAAAGGGAAAAAATATGACTTGCCGCAGGCAGTCAAGGCGGGCATTGACCTGCTGGATCGTCTGCCCTTCAGCGGCAAGGACGGCCCGACATTGAACAAAGAGGATTTCAGCAAGTTCTTCTGCTCCGAGCTGGTGGCGGCAGCCTTTGAGCAGGCGGGCGTGACTGGCCCGGTCAACGCCTCGGAGGTGACTCCGATCGACCTGTGCAGATGGCGGATTTATCAGAGCAGCTATTATCAGCTTAAAGGTGATCCGAGTAAAAAAATTTCCCGCTTCAACACCGCCTCGCCTGCGGACTGGAATGTCAGCGGCCAGCAGGACAGAGATGACGGCAAAGAGCCGGTTGCGGAAGAAACGGCCTTAGTTATTCAGGAAAAATAAAATCAAGCCGGGACAGCGCGCTGCTGCCCGGCCTTTTTTTGTCACAGCGTCAGCCAGAATTTGCTGTCCAAATAATCAGGATATATATTGCGCGTTCTTCAACTCCGCTCAGAGTGCTTATTCGTGCAAGTGCTCTGAGCGGAGCCGAAGGGCATTAGCTATAGCGGCGGCGGCCAAACTGAAAATTGCCAGGGGCTGTATAACTTCTTGAGTTCAAATATTTATTTCCAACTGCACAAAAGCATTCAAAGCAAACAGCGGTGATGAGGCGCGGCACTGGTTGATAATCAGACGCAGACACGATAAACTGCGCCTGAAATCAACCGCGCAAGAGGGAGAGCATGAAAACCATCGCCGCCTGTGAAATGGAAAAGCAACGGCCTGCTGAGTCGCACCGCTTTGGTTCCCTGCTTCTCCTTCTCCTTTTTTGTTCCTCCTGCGACAGCCGCCCGCCCAAGCTCGCGCTTGGCGCGCTGGAGCGCGACCGCGTCGCTCATGCGGCTGCGGCCAGCGAAGTGATCATCGCCCTGCCAGCGGCGCAAGGCAGCATAGTGAAACAGGGGGACATATTAGCCAGACTGGACGACACCTTGCAGCAGGCGCAGGTCAGGCGGGCGGAGGCGGAGCTGGCCCAGGCCGCAGCCCAGCTGGACAAACTCCGCAACGGGGCGCAGGCGGAAGAAATTGCCGCCGCCACGGCCAAGGTTGCTGGAGCCAAGGCGGTGTTGGCGGAGAGCGAGAGCCAGCATGAGCGTCTGCGCGGCCTGCTGACGCAGCGCATCAGCAGCAAAGGAGAGCTGGACAAGGCGCTGGCCGCCCGTGATGTCGCCCGATCCAATCTGAATGTGGCGCAGGAGGAGCTGCGCCTGCTGCTCAAGGGCAGCCGCGAGGAAGACCTGCGGGCGGCCACGGCCAAGCTCGATGCCGCCGCCGCTGTCTTGGCGATAGAGAGGAAAAAGCTGGCCGACCTCACTGTCACTGCCGCCTGCGACGGCATCCTTGATGATCTGCCGTGGCACGTGGGCGAGCGTCCTGCTGCCGGAACACCGCTGGCTGTGGTGCTGGCTGGCAACGCGCCCTACGCCCGCGTCTATCTGCCTGAGCCGTATCGGGTCAAGATCAAGATGGGCGACACGCTGACTGTGCATATCGATGGCCTTGATGTGCCCATCAGCGGCCAGGTGCGCTGGATTGCCGCCGAACCCGCCTTCACGCCCTACTACGCCCTCAACCAGGAAGAACGCGCCCGCCTGATGTATTTGACCGAAGTGCAGCTGCCGGACAGCGCGGCGCAGCTTCCTGCTGGTCTGCCTGCCCAAGTTGACCTGCCATGAGCGAGGCGGTCATTCAGGCTGAACAGCTCTGCCACAGCTTTGGCCCGCTTATGGCCGTGCGCGATCTTGATCTGGAAGTAGCTAAAGGCCGCATCTACGGCTTCCTTGGCCCGAACGGCAGCGGCAAGACCACGGCCATCCGCGTCCTGACCGGACTGCTCGCGCCCAGCTCCGGCACTGTGCAGGTGCTTGGTTTGAATTTGCCCCAAAATGCAGAACTGCTGCGCCTGCGCATCGGCTACATGACCCAGAAGTTCTCGCTCTATGACGATCTGACGGTGCAGGAGAACTTGCAGTTCACCGCCCGCATCTATGGCTTGTCAGGCCGGGCGCAGAGGCAGCGCATTGCCGAGCTGCTGCGCCTCTACGAGCTGGACGAGCGCAAAAGCCAGCTCGCCGGACGGATGAGCGGCGGCCAGCGGCAGCGGCTCAGTCTGGCCGCAGCCACGCTGCATCGCCCGGAGCTGCTCTTCCTTGATGAACCAACCTCTGCTGTTGACCCGGAGAACCGCCGGGAGTTTTGGGAGCAGCTCTTTGATCTCAGCGACCAAGGCACGACCATCCTTGTTTCGACGCACTACATGGACGAGGCCGAACGCTGCCACTGCTTGGCTATTTTGGAGAACGGCATGAAACGGGCCGAGGGGCCGCCAGATGAACTGATGCGGCAGATGGGCGCGCATGTGATTGAGATTGCTTCGGCCAATCTGCGCCAGCTCAAGCAGGAACTGCTCAAACTGCCGGAGGTGCTTGCCGCCGCCCAGCTTGGCGCGCGCCTGCGGGTCTTGGTCAAAGATGCGGTCGCCGATCCGCTGGCCTTTCTCGCCAGCCAGCCGTGCATTGGGCCGCAGGACAGCCTCGCCGCCGCGCGTCCCAGCTTGGAGGATGTTTTTGTCACTTGCACGGGGAGGAGTGAGGAGGACGGAAAAACGCATCCGCGCTGATCAACGGCAGCAGCTTGCTGCTGAGCAGTTAAAGATTGCAAGCAGCTGCTTTTTCTAACTTCTACAGCTGAAGTGCTATAAAATGCTCTTCGACTCCGCTCAGAGCACTTGCACGAACAAGCGCTCTGAGCGGAGCCGAAGGATGAGTTTTCAAATTATTCTGCTCTATCTATAACTGGCTGAAAGCAAAGAGGGCCTCGTGGACATTGTTGGCATCATCATAGGCGGCGTTTTGGGCGCGGCTCTGCTCCGACATGCAGGCGGCTGGCTGGCTGGAATGCTCTTCGGCTGGCTGCTGGCGCGGAGTTTCCGTCAGAGCGCGAAGATTGAGGGCTTAGAGCGGCGGCTGCGGGATATTGAAGCTCTGATTGAGGAGCAGCCTGTTGAAGATCCGGAAATTGCCTCTGTCCCGCCGCGCCGCGAGGAGCGCGAGGAAGCTCCGCTGAAGGTCTTTTCCCCGCCCGCGCCTGAACCTGCTCCGGCAGCAGTGCGCAGCGAGATCAAACCGCCGCCGCGCGCGCCGTCCTTGGAAGACCACCTGCAAGCCAAGATCAAAGCCTTTTTCACTGAAGGCAACGTGGTGCTCCGCGTCGGCCTGCTGGTGCTCTTCTTCGGCGTGGCCTTCCTGCTTAAATACGCTGCCGAGCGCAACGTGATTTCCATTGAAATGCGGCTGCTCGGCGTGGCGTTGGGCGGACTGGGCCTGCTCGGCTTCGGCTGGCGGCAAAGGCAGGCGCGGCCCGGTTTCGCTCTGCTGGCGCAAGGCGGCGGCATCGGCATCATGTACCTGACCGTCTTTGCCGCTTTCAAGCTCTATCATCTGCTGCCGACACCGCTGGCTTTTGCTGTTATGCTGGGCCTGGTAATCACATCCACCGCTCTTGCTCTGCTGCAAGATGCCAGCTCGCTGGCCCTCTTCGGCGGGGCGGGTGGCTTCCTCGCGCCAGTGCTGCTCTCCACCGGCAGCGGCAATCACGTCGCGCTCTTCAGCTACTACGCCCTGCTCAACTCCGGCATTCTCGCCGTGTCGTGGTTCAAGGCGTGGCGCAGCCTGAACCTGCTCGGCTTCATCTTCACCCTAGGAATTGGCTCAATGTGGGGCCTGAACAGCTACCAGCCCCAGCATTTTGCCACCGCCGAGCCGTTCCTGATCCTCTTTTTCTTGATGTTCAACGCCATTGGTGTGCTCTTCGCCTTCCGCCAGCCGCCCAACCTGCGCGGCTACGTCGATGGCACCTTGGTCTTCGGTACGCCAGTGGTCTGCTTTTCCCTGCAAGCGGGCATGGTGCAGGAGGGCATGCCGCACGGCCTCGCCTACAGCGCATTGGCCGTGAGCCTCTTCTACATCGTGCTGGCGCGATTCTTATGGAACAAGGGCGACGAGCGGCTGCGGCAGGGAATGCGGACGCTGACCGAAGCCCTGCTGGCCTTGGGCATCGTGTTCGCCACATTGGCCGTGCCGCTGGCTCTGAGCGGACGCTGGACCGCCGTCACTTGGGCGATGGAAGGCGCGGCATTAGTCTGGGTGGGGAACAGGCAGAACCGCGTCCTTGCCCGCAGCAGCGGCTTCCTGCTTCAGTTCGCGGCAGGCTTCTGCTTCCTCGCGGACGGCGGTTATTACGGCACACGCCTGCCTGTGCTGAACGGCACCTATCTCGGCTCGGCGATCATCGCCCTGTCCGCGCTCTTCTCCTCATGGCAGCTTTGCAAGGCCGACACTCTCCGCCGCTGGGAGAAATGGCACCATCTGCCGCTCTTCTTCTGGGGCTGCCTCTGGTGGTTCTGCGCCGGGTTCATTGAGATTGACCGAATTTTCTCGCACCGCAGCGAAGATCATTGCAACCTGCTTTTCACCGCCCTGAGCTGCGCGGTCATGACCCGGCTGGCCGCGCGGCTGAACTGGAAGACCGCCGCTTGGCCAAGCCTGCTGCTGCCGCTTTTCATGACTCTGATGTGCTTGGACAAGATCGGCTGGCAAAGCCATAGGCATCTTTTCTTTGCTGATGGGGGCTGGGCGGTTTGGCCGCTGGCCTTCGTCCTTCTGCACGACAGCCTGCGGCAGGGGCGCGGCCTGCTCAATGCCCGCTGCCTGTCGGTCAATCACATCATCGGCTATCTTCTGCTGACCTTGATTGTCACCTCCGAAGGCGGCTGGCTGACGCACCAGCTCATCGGCGGCGCAGGCGTATGGAACGACCTTGCTTGGGGCCTGATTCCGGCGGGCATGATTCTGCTGGCGCACAGCCGCTGGCTGGAGTTCCGCTGGCCGCTGGCTAAGTACGCCAGAGCATATCAGCGGCATAGCTCGCTGGTACTGGCTTTCCTGCTCTGGATATGGCTGCTGGCGGGCAGCTTCGGCAGCGCAGGCAACGCGCCGCCGCTGCCCTTCATCCCATTGCTTAATCCGCTCGAACTGAGCCAGATCGCGGTGCTGCTCCTGCTGGTCTGGTGGCTGCTGCGCCATCGTCTGCTGCCGGAACCTGCGCTGGCCGCCTTTGGCGCAGGCACGGCGTTCCTCTGGCTCAACACCGCCTTGGCCCGCGCCGTGCATCATCTCGCCGCTGTTCCCTTCAATGCGGACGCGATGCTCTCGTCCCGCCTCTATCAGACCGCGCTGGCCATCTTCTGGGCCTTGCTTTCGCTGGCCCTGATGACCGCCGCAGGTCGCCGCCGGAGCCGCAGCGTCTGGTTCGCGGGCAGTGTCCTCATTGCGGCCACCGTGCTGAAGCTCTTCTTTGTTGATCTGGCGGCCAGCGGCAAGGTGGAGCGCATCGTCTCCTTTATCGCCGTGGGCATCCTGCTCCTGCTCATCGGCTATTTCTCGCCCCTGCCTCCGAAAAAGGAGGAAGCCCCATGAACCGTCTGCTCATTCTCTTGATTCTGCTGGCCGCGCCGCCCTGCTGGGCCAAGGATGAACCGCAGCCGCTGCGGCTGGAAGATTTCGCCTACGGCATGGAGCTGAAGGTGAGCGGCGGCAGTCCAGTGGTCAGCCTGAGCCTGCCTGCTGAGGTGTACAAGGGATGCACCCGGCCTGATCTCGGCGACCTGCGGGTCTTCAACGCGCATGGCCCGGTGCCGCATCTGCTCCGCCCGCCGCAGCCGGAGCAGGCCGCCCGTCCCGCGCAGAGCCTCCCCTTCTTTCCGCTCGCCGAGCCGACGAACGACAACAGCAGCATTGCCGATCTTGGCATCAGCATTGGCAGCAGCGGGGCAATCATCGCTTTCCGCGCTGGCCAAGCTGCGCCAGTCAGTCAGCACGCCGCCGCCTACCTGCTCGATGCCTCTGCTCTGCAAAACCCGCCGGACTGGCTGGAGTTTGCGTGGAGCGGCAGGCAGTTCTCCGCCTCGGTGCGGGTCGATACCAGCGATGACCTGAACCGCTGGCAAACGCTCATCCCTTCAGCGGCCTTGGCCGAACTGAGCTTCGGCGGTCATCAGCTTCTGCGCAAGCGGATTGAGCTGAGCGGGCAGGCGGCTGGGAAATACCTGCGCCTGTCGTGGCCGCAGGGCAGGGAGGGCATCAGCCTGAGCGCGGTGCAGGCTGGTTACGAAAGCGAAACACGGGCGCAGGTCCGCTCGCTGCTGCCGCTGAACGGCGCGCCTGATTCCTCCGCCGCACCGGGCCGCATTGCGTGGCTCTACAACACCGGCGGCTTTTTCCCAGCAGATCAGCTCAACATCCGCCTGCCGGAGCAGAACGCGCTGGCCGAGTTCGCTATTTCCTCCCGATCGGGCGAGCAGGCGGCGTGGCAGCGGCGGACTTCGCTCTTAGTCTGGCAGCTGACTGTTGACGGAGTGAAGCTAGAGAGGGGGCGGCTGACTTTGCCGCCGGTCACTGACCGCTTCTGGCGGCTGGAAACCGAGGCGGGCAGCGCGGCTCCGGTGCTGGAGCTGGGCTGGCTGCCGGGTCAGCTCGTCTTCATGGCCCAAGGCGAGCCGCCCTACACGCTGGCTTATGGCCGAGCCGGGCTGGAGCCAGCCCGCTCGCAGGTGGGGCAGCTCCTCAAGGCGGCGGAGCCAGTCAGCGGCGGCAAATTAGTTGCAGCCGCCGAGGCGGGGCCGCAGCGGGTGCTGGCTGGCCAAGCAGCCTTGGAGCTGAAAAAGGAAATCCCGTGGCGCGTCTGGCTGCTTTGGGCCGGACTGATCGCCGGGGTGCTGGCCGTGGGGGCAATGGCCTTGAAGCTGTTCCGGGAAATGGAGAGGAAATGAGGCGGCCAGCGGCGTTCACGCCTCCGGCTCTGCGACCTTCTCCTTGGATTTCTTCACCAAAGCCTCCTTCACCTTGCCGGACAAGGCGGCATCGCTCATCATGGCTTGCAGCAGCTTGTCGTCAACGGTCTGATTCTGCGACTGGGAGAAACTGCGCAGCTTCCAGATAAACCAAAGCAGCGACACCGCCAGCAGGGCGAGCATCGCCAGAAAAAGCAACCACATCAGACTGCTCATGATTTGTTCCTCCTGCTCCTGCGCCGGGGTTGATTCGTCTGTTCATTTCCTTGAATTATACCGGCTGCTGCGGCGCCTGCATAGCGTTTTCACTCCCCCGCCCTGCTCCGCAGCGCATCAGCTTGCATTCTTTTCACTTCTCTGTTCTCCAACCGATTCCAGCTTTTCATCCGGCGCTGAGGGCTTGTTAGAAAAAAGATGAATGTCACGAATATTCTTCTGCACAACCACTGATGCGAACAAGGCCAGCAGGAAGGATATCCCGTAGAAACCTTTCTCGTTGAGCGGCAGCTCTGAGTTCCAAAGTCCAACTGTCAGGAGGAAAATAGACATGCCCAGCGATGCCCAGCAGATCGTATAATAGATGCCAGTGACCTGAATGCCATCCAGTTTGTCCCGCACTATCTTTTGCAGTGACACCGCAGCAAAGAGGCCGTAGAGAAGAACTGTGAAGTAGAAGCCTTTCTCATTCAGCTGCATGGTCGCATTCCATAAGCCGATCAAGTATGCGCCGATGCCAATAACAAGCGCGCCCCACGATGCGCCGACAAAGGCGCCTGTAGGTTTTTGCGCGCTGCGGTCTGAAGCAGGTGCTTCCATAATGCCGTTTCCTTGTATTGAATGATTGATGCGGCTGGTGCCGACAGACGAATTCAGCTATTTCTCAGCAACAGAGGCAGGCCCAGCGGCCTGCCCCTGCATCCGTCACATCCCCAACGCCTTGGCCACGCCCGCCCCGTAGGCCGCATCAGCCTTGGCACAATTCTCAATGTGCCGCCGCTTGACAGCTTCCGGCGCGTCGCCCATCGCCCGTGCGGTGTTGTCGAACAGCGCCTGCTGCTGCGCCGGAGTCATCATGCGGAACAAGTTCCCTGGCTGCGTGTAGTAATCGCCGTCATCCTCGCGGTGGCTCCAGTGATCCGCCGCGCCGCTGAGGGCCAAAGCAGGTTCGCGGGCCTCGCGCTGCTCCTGCCACTCGCCGTAGCTGTTCGGCTCATAGCCCAGCGTGCTGCCGAAGTTGCCGTCCACCCGCATGGCCCCATCCCGATGATAGCAGTTGACCGGGCAGCGGGCGCGGTTCACGGGAATCAGGTGGTGGTTCACGCCCAAGCGGTAGCGCTGCGCATCGCCGTAGGAGAAGAGCCGCCCTTGCAGCATCTTGTCCGGGGAAAAGCCGATGCCCGGCACGATGTTCGCGGGATTGAAGGCCGCCTGCTCGACCTCTGCAAAATAGTTGTCTGGGTTGCGGTTCAGCTCCAGCACGCCCACGTCAAGCAGCGGGTAGTCCTTGTGCGGCCAGACCTTGGTCAGGTCAAAGGGATTGAACGGGCAGCTCTTGGCCTGCTCATCGCTCATCACTTGGATCTTCATATCCCATTTCGGGAACTCCCCCTTCTCAATGCTCTCGTAGAGATCGCGCTGATGGCTTTCCCGGTCTTTGCCGACCAGCGTTTCCGCCTCCGCGTCCGTGAGGTTCTGGATGCCCTGCCTGCTCTTGAAGTGGAACTTCACCCAAACCCGTTCCCCGGCGGCGTTGATCAGGCTGAAGGTGTGGCTGCCATACGCGTTCATGGTGCGGTAGGACGCGGGAATGCCGCGCTCGCTCATGGTGATGGTGACTTGGTGCAACGCCTCTGGCAGGTTCGTCCAGAAGTCCCAGTTGTTGCGCGCGCTACGCAGGTTGGTGCGCGGGTCGCGTTTCACTGCGTGGTTGAGGTCAGGGAACTTGAGCGGGTCTTTGAGAAAGAAAACCGGGGTGTTGTTGCCCACTAAATCCCAGTTGCCCTCCTCGGTGTAGAACTTCATCGCCACACCCCGGATGTCGCGCTCCGCATCCGCTGCGCCGCGCTCGCCCGCAACCGTGGAGAAGCGGACAAAGACTTCGGTCTGCTTGCCAACCTGCGCGAAGATATTGGCCTTCGTGTATTTGCTGATGTCATGCGTCACCGTGAAAGTGCCATACGCGCCGGAACCTTTGGCGTGCATCCGCCGCTCCGGGATCACTTCGCGGTCGAAATGAGCGAGCTTCTCCAAGAACCACACGTCTTGCAGCAGCATCGGCCCGCGCGGCCCGGCGGTCATCACATTCTGGTTGTCGGCCACTGGCGCGCCCACATTGTTGGTCAGCTTTGCCATATTGCAGTTCTCCGTTGTTCAGGTTGATGTTGTTCAAGGCAAGGACGATGAATCTTCTGCCCCTGCCGTAATCGCGTTCAGTGCCAGCACCTACACCCCTGTCTTCACCACCAGCACATCCACCACCCGCCCACTGTACCCGCTCCTGATCATTTTCACCAGATCGGCGAAGTTGCTGACGGTGACATTCAGGCTGCTCAACGCGGAACCCGTGAAGCCCGGCACGGTGTATGCGCCATTGGCGAGAACCTGCACCGGCGCGCCCGCCCTGCCGCCTTCGCTCATGTCGAGCAAGTTGAAGGCGAGGCTGCCCGCGTGCGCATCGAGGATGACTTGGATGCGCACGGTCTCGTCCGCGCTCAACGAGCCGCCCGTGACTTTGACATAGGGCGAGGCGGCCTTGTCGGTGAGGATGCCGACTTCCGGCGGATTCGGATGACCCAGCTTGGTCACAGTGAGCGGCGTGCGCAGCCGTCTGCGGTAGATGCCGGTGCGCAGGGTGCCGTTTTCGGTGTAGCGGGTGCTGACGGAGAGGATGTACTCGTTGTTCCACGGCTCGTTCTGCGCCGGGATGTCAGGCAGGAGCGTGACTTCCGTATTGGCAATGCCGGCAAAGCGGGTCTGCGCTGTCCGCCCGGAGCGCGTCCCCTCGATCAGACAGCCCTCGTCCTCGCGCTTCGGCTCAAAGAGCAGATTGCTGCCGGTCAGCCGCAATGCGCCGCCGCTGTGCAGCACGTCGCTCAGGCCGAGCACCGTGTCTTCCGCCGCGCTGATCAGCGGAGCCTTCTCGGTCATGGGCAGGCGTTCAATCTGGGCCTGCTGCCGGATTTCCTTGAGAAAGGACGCGAGGACGTGGACATCGACATGGAGCATTTCCTCAACCGGCGGCAGCGGGTCATCCGGGTTGTCCAGCCTGCCGGTGAAGGAAAAGCCGAACGTGAACGCGCCGTCAACCGTGCTCTGCGTGCCGTTGATCAGGTTCTTCTTGAGGACACGCACCAGGTTCGCCAGCATGGTTGTGTTGTCCTCGACGCTGTAGTTCGGATTCTCCGCCGCCATCGCGGCGGCCAGGCCGTCCGTGTCCATGCTGTCGCGGGGCACGAAACGCATCTTGTAAGACTGGGGAACGGTGAGGGCGTTGACTTCGGGCCGACATTGAATTGTTGCCATAACAAGCTCCAATGCAAAGGGAAATGAAGCGCAGACAGGTGGGATGATGCTTCCCGGCAGCGTAAATCGCAGCGGGGATCTTGTCAAGAGCTTTGTGGAGGGGGTGGGTTTAGCATCCCGCAGGGAATTCTACGGGCGATGAATTGCAACTGGGTTGCTCATCCCGCAGAGGATTCATCGCCCGTAGAATTGAAGACGGGATTCCCATCCCAGTTGCATCGGAACGGGAATCCTTTTTTGGCAGGAACGGCGGATGCGGCGGCAGGCGGAACGCAGTCCGGCCCGCGCCCTACCGGCCTTTCTTAGAAGGGGTCATCGGCTTGGGCGGCGGCGGCGCGACATAGCCTCCGGCCTTGCCTTTTTTCTGACGGCCCGGCGACGGGGTCGGTCGCGGCGGCGTTGCTGCGGGCGGTTTTTTCTCGCTCATATCATGCTCCTTGTGGTTGATGAGATGCTCCGGCGGCGCGGATGCCGCGTTCAACTATACGCCGCCTGCGGCAGACCGCAAGCAAATTGGCGGCTGCGGCTGTCGGGGCGGCGCGGCAATGGCGAATGCGGATGCGGCTCTCCGGCTTGCGCTTTATCACGTCACAGATAGAGCCATTCCAGCAAATCCTGCCCGAAGAGGCAGCCGGCAGCGGCAATGCCGACACACAGCCATATCCAGTGCAAAAGAAAGAGTTCTTCAAAGAGGAGCAGCTTGATCTTGGAGCCATCTTTGCTTCTCAGCACCGTGACGGCATCGCCTTTCCTTTTTGAAGGATTGCTAGCAGACACGCTTCCAGTGGCCATGTGTCTCTCGCCGCTTTGGTCACGATACTCAACGTTCAGAGAATAAACAGTGCCGCCTTTGCTCCCTCTTCCTTCTTCATAGCTGACAACTGTTCCAGGCAGATTCTGCGCTGATCTGAGCGAGCAATGAAGCTGAAGCATCAAGAAGACGCATGGAACAAGGGAAAGAACGAGAAGCCATCCAACTATCTTAAACATATTCATACCAACTATGGTGAATAACAGTACTGCGAGCGAAAGCCAAACAAGGAAGACTACAGTCATGCAGAAGCATGAGGATGCGATGTTCAGCGTATTCCGCATCTGCTCCTGTCTGTTTTCATATTGCCCCAGCGTCCTTCTGACATGCTCTGTTTCACCCTTGCTCAGCCCGCTGTCAGTGAAAATGACATACGGCGATTCGACGGCATGGCGGGTGATGATGCTGAACTCCGCCGGATCGGGATGGAGGAGCTGCGGTGCTGAAACGTCGGCATCCGGCCTGACTTGTTCCTGCTGCGGCGTGTCCGTCATGGCAATCGGGTCAGTTACAGCATCCGCTGGTCAGCCGCTTCCTCGCAGGTGAGGAGCCGCTCCTTGGCCGCGTCCTCCAGCACATGGCGGGCGGTCTCCACATCCCTGCGGATTTGCGCGGCCAGCTCCTCTGCCGAATTGAACTTGATTTCACCGCGCAGGTGGCGGAGCAGGTTCAGGCGGATGGGCTGGCCGTAGATGTCGTCGCTGAAGTCGAAGATGTGGGTTTCCGCCACCAGCTCGTTCTCGCCGAAGGTGGGGTTGCGGCCGATGTTGGAGATGCTGCCGTACATCCTGCCGCCGCAGATCACTTGGGTGACGTACACGCCCTGCTTCGGGCAAAGGTCGTCCTCGCTGATGCTCAGGTTGGCGGTCGGGAAGCCGAGGCCCCGGCCCCGCTGCCTGCCGCGCCGCACTTCGCCCCGGATGTAGTAGCAACGGCCCAGCAGACGGCGCACCTCCTCCATCCGCCCTTCTGTCACCAGCTGGCGGATGCGGGTGCTGGAGACCGGCAGGCCGTCCTCATGGTGAGCCTCCACCACGGTGACGGGGAAGCCGCGCTCCTCGCCTTGCCGGCGGAGGAAGTCAATGGTGCCCTCGCGGCCCCGGCCCAAGGCGTAGTCGTAGCCGACAACCAGCTCCTGCACGCCGAGGGTGCGGCAGAGAATGTCGCCGACAAAGTCCGCCGCGCTCATCTGGGCGAACTGGCGGTCAAAGGGGATGATCACCAGCGCGTCCATGCCCGCAAGGCGGATCAGCCCGCTTTTCTGCTCCGTGCTGGAGATCAGGCGTATGCCTTCGGGCCGCAGCACCTTGAGCGGATGCGGGTCGAATGTGACCGCCACGGCTGCGCCGCCGCTGCGCCGCGCCCGAATCAGCACCTCGCTGAAGAGCAGCTGGTGCCCCAAGTGCACGCCGTCAAAGTTGCCGACAGTGACGACCGGGCAATGGAAAGGCTGTGTGATGTCCTGCAAGCTGGTGAATATCTGCATGTCGCGCATGGTTTCCGGCTGAGTTCCGCTTCTGAATGGATGCCGAATATGTACCTCAAGCCGACGAAAGCCGCAAACAGTTCATGCGCCCCCGCGAAAAAAGCAGCTGAAGGCGGTGAAAAATTGTTGACACCGCCCCCGGAATAAGGCATATTAGTCGGCGCAGTGCCGAAGTGGCGGAATTGGTAGACGCGCTAGGTTCAGGGTCTAGTGAGCGTACGCTTGTGGGAGTTCGACTCTCCCCTTCGGCACCATATCATAGTACAGCAACGTCCGTTGACGTATTCATAAAGCCCGCAGCCTTAACTGGCCAGCGGGTTTTTCTTTGCCTTTCCTTCCGTTTCCGTCCAAAGTGCGTTGACTTCCGCTGCATGAAGCGGGTATAACTGCGGGTATCTGACAAGATAAACAATGTGCCTGCGGCCTTCCCGACATCCGCACCATGTCAAAACTCACCGCTGTTCAAATCCGTCAAGCCAAGCCCTGCAAGCTGCCTGATGGTCAGGGGCTTTATTTTCATGTCGCCGAGTCTGGAAAAAGCACATGGCGCAAGGCTGTCTGTTCCGCGATGATGCCAGTTAATCTTTATGCAACTGCGTAACTCCTGTATAATTGCGCAGGATAAGGCGGCAGGGCGCTCTGTCAGCCAAGGCAAGACCTTCATCAACAACGTATTTCAGGAGTCCGCATCTATGAAAGCCTGCTCCCGCATCCCGCTGTTCCGCTGCCTGCTGCCCCTGCTTGCGGCGCTGCTCGCGCTGCCCGCCGCATCCGCAGCGGCGGACACAGGCAAAATCGTCTTCCTGCCTTTCACCGTGCGAACTCAGCCGCCGCTGGAGCATCTCCGCAACGGACTGACCAGCGTCCTCGCCACCCGCTTGGCTGACCGCACCGGCCTGTCCGCTGTGCATGGGGCGGACAAGACCGGCGGCCTTGAGGCGCAGCTCCAGCAGGGCCGCCAGCAGGAGGCGCGGCAGCTTCTCCGCCAGCTCGGCGGCGACTGGCTGCTCTTCGGCAGCTTGGAGCAGCAGGAAAAGGGCTATGCGGTCAGGATTCACGTCTTCGGCGGCAAGACCGCGCCCGCCTCCTATTCCCGCGCCATTGACGCGCTGGACAAAACCATTCCGGCGGTCAATGAGCTGGCCGAGGAGATCGCGGCCAAGGTCTTTCACCAAGGCGCGGCGGCAGAGGCCCAGCCTGCGGCGGACAAGGGCGGCATGAGCGGCTTTCAGACCGCCCACCCGGACAAAGCCTGGCGCGACGGCATCTACGCCGCCGCGCCGTCCGCGCCTGCTGAGGCCGAAGCCGCTGAAAGCGGCATCTTCCGCCCGCTGAACAGCCTGAGCAGCGGCGCGCTGGCTGTTTCGCTGAACGCGATGGATGCCGGTGATCTGGACGGCGACGGCAGGGAGGAGATCGTTCTGCTGGCGCGGGGCAGGCTGATCATCTGCCGCTTCAACGCCGAACGCTTTCAGCAGCTGGCCGAGCTGCCGCTGCCTGGCTATTTGGCCTTTCATGCCCTCGGCCTTGCTGATCTGGACGGCGACAGCCGTCCGGAAATCTGCCTTTCCGCCAGCAACGGCGATCTCCCCGCCTCCCGCGTGGTCTCTTGGGACGGCAGGCAGTTCCGCACCCTGCATGAGGAAGTGCCCTTCTATCTCCGCCCGGAAACGGACTCCGCAGGCCGCGCCGCGCTGTTCGGCCAGAGCGCGGACGGAACAATCTGGAAGCTGCGCGTCAGTCCGGGCGGTTTGGCGCGGACCGAGAGAATCAGCGTGCCGCCCGGCTTCGGCCTGCATGATTTCATTTTTGCCGACCTTGACCGGGACGGCAGAAAGGAGTTCATCGGCATCACGCCGGACAATCTGCTCATAGTCACGGCGCACGACGGCAGGCCGCTGTGGCAGAGCGCGGAGCACTACGGCGCGAGCCGCGACGCGCTCGGCACCTTGGCCAGTCGGCGGCAGGCCGAGCTGGAGCAGCCGGACGAAATCGACCGCCGCTACATCCATGCCCGCCTGATCGCGCAGGACCTGACCGGCGACGGCAGGCCGGAGATCATCGTCAGCCGCAACCGGGTCAAGCAGGTGGAGTTTTTCCGCAACTTCCGTTACTTCGAGGGGTCTTCGGTGGCAGTTCTGAGCTGGGACGGCAGCCGGATGAATATGCTCTGGGAGAGCGGCCAGCAGCCCGGCTACACTGTTGATTATCAGGTGGTCAGCAACGCCGGGCAGCCGGGCCGCTTCCGTCTTGTGCTGGCGGAAGGCGACGACAACGGCAACCCGCTCATGTTCTGGACATCAGAGAAGACTGTCATCCGCAGGCAGGAACTGATGATGCAGGCCGGGCGGCAGCAGTGAACAACGGCGGATGTCCTGACTGCGCTGCTTGACAAACGCATCCTGATTGTCTACCATCCTGACTGACAATCAGGATGCAACGTTTTTCATGGAGACAGCAGCATGGCAAAAACAGCGATGGCGCACGCCCGGCTTTCCCCGGAAATCAAAGAGCAGGCGGAACATATCCTCAAAGGATTGGGGATATCAATTTCAACCGCTTATGAGCTGTTCTACCGTCAGATCATAGCGCATAACGGCCTGCCGTTCGAGGCGAGGATTCCTGCGCCGGAAACGGTTCAAGCCATGCAGGATGCGAGAGACGGCAAAGGAACATTGTACAGCAGTGTTCAGGACATGCTGGCTGACTGCGCAGAATAAATGCTGCCTGTACGGCCACCTGCGGCCTTCAAGAAAGATCTGAAAAAAGCGGTCAAGCAGGGGCGCGATCTGCAAAGGCTGCAAGAGGTGCTGGAGCAGCTTGCTGTCCCTGCCCCGCTGCCGCCCGCCTGCAAAGATCACAAGCTGAAGGGCAATTGGCAGGATTTCCGGGAATGTCATGTGCAGCCTGACTGGCTTCTGATTTACACCATCACGGATTTTGAACTCAGGCCGGTGCGGCTTGGCACACATGCTGAGTTATTCAGCAAGTGATCAAACAGTGTAAAAAGGTGAAAATGGAAAACAGCAGCAGATATGAAGGGAAATTAGTGCGCTGGAACGAAGAAAAAGGTTTCGGCTTCATTCAGTCTGAAAATCGCGGAAAAGATATTTTTCTTCACATTTCAGAATTGAAGAATATGAGCCGTCGTCCGGTGGTGGGCGACATTATTTTCTATCGGCTTCATGTGGAAAAAGATGGAAAGCTGAAAGCTGTTGACGCAAAGATACAGGGCGTTCCGTCCATTTTACCGACAAAGCGTGTGAACATCAGGAAAAATCAGTCGTCATCCCATTACGTTTTAATTTTCTTAGCAGTTGTCGGTTTTGCAGGATATTTTTTCTATGGAAAAGCAAACTTTCAAAGCATCCAAAATTTATCCTTCGCTGATTCAACAGAAACAATTCCGTCTTCGTCTGCGCAAAAATACAGTTGTCAAGGAAAAGTGCATTGTTCAGAAATGACTTCATGCGAAGAAGCCACCTTTTATGTGCAGAATTGTCCGGGAACGAAGATGGATGGAGACGGTGACGGCAAACCCTGTGAAGACCGGTGCGGTCATTGACCGTTTTACCCTTCTTCCTGCCGTAGAAACAATGAATCAAGGAAACAACCCATGAACGGTGCTGAACTCTTAGTGCGCTGCCTCGAAAACGAGGGCGTGGAATATATCTTTGGCATACCCGGCGAGGAGAACCTCGCCTTTCTCGAAGCCTTGCGGACTTCCAGCATCAAGCTGATCCTCACCCGGCACGAGCAGGCCGCAGGCTTCATGGCCGCAGCCTATGGCCGCCTGACCGGCAAGCCGGGAGTCTGCCTCGCCACTTTGGGGCCGGGCGCGACCAACTTTGTCACCAGCGCGGCGTATGCTTATCTGGGCGGGATGCCCTGCCTTTTCATCACCGGGCAGAAGCCGATCAAAAGCTCGAAGCAGGGCCGCTTTCAGATCATCAACGTGGTTTCGATGATGGCCCCGATCACTAAAATGACCCGGCAGATCGTCAGCGCGGACTCCATCGCCGCCCTGACCCGTGAAGCCTTCCGCACTGCTGTGCAGGAGAAGGCCGGG
Organism: Candidatus Electronema sp. JC; assembly: GCF_048287365.2. Taxonomy (NCBI): domain Bacteria; kingdom Pseudomonadati; phylum Thermodesulfobacteriota; class Desulfobulbia; order Desulfobulbales; family Desulfobulbaceae; genus Candidatus Electronema; species Candidatus Electronema sp. JC. The sequence goes on from NZ_JBLWEM020000040.1 coordinate 61,776, forward strand.
CCGGTGCATCTGGAGCTGCCGGAGGACATCGCCGCCGAGCCGGTCTCAGAAGCGGCCCGGCCCTTCCCGGTGACGGAAGTGCCGGTGCCCTTGGCTTCGGACGAAGCCTTGCGCAAGGTGGCCGCGATCATCAGCGAGGCGAAGAATCCGCTTCTGCTCATCGCCGCTGTGGCCAACCGCCGCCAGACCGGCGCGGCCCTCCAGCAGTTTATTGACCGCACCGGCATTCACTTTTTTTCCACGCAGATGGGCAAGGGCACGGCGGACGAGTTCCATCCCCGCTGCCTCGGCACCGCCGCGCTGTCTGATCACGACTATCTGCACTGCGCCATCGGTAAAGCGGATGTGATCATCAACGTCGGCCACGATGTGGTGGAGAAGCCGCCCTTCTTCATGAAGCGCGACGGGGTGCGGGTGATTCACATCAACTACTTCAGCGCGGTATTTGACGAGGTCTATTTTCCGCAGCATGAGATCATCGGCGACATTGCCGATTCAGTCAGCCGTTTAGCTGGGCTGATCGCGCCGGACTCGCTCGCTGGCGACGGCTATTTCAGCAAGCTGAAGAAGGAGATTGAGAAGAACGTGTACCGCTGCACCTTGCCGACCACATTTCCCTACACGCCGCAGCAGCTCACCAAAGTGCTGCAAGAGCTGACCGACAAGGAGACCATCCTTTCCTTGGACAATGGCATGTACAAAATCTGGTTTGCCCGGAATTACAAGTCCGCCGATCCTTGCTCAGTTCTGCTCGACAACGCGCTGGCGACCATGGGCGCGGGCCTGCCGGTGGCTATTGCGGCCAAGATGCTTTTCCCGCAGCGCAAGGTGATTGCGGTCTGCGGCGACGGCGGCTTCATGATGAACTCGCAGGAGCTGGAGACCGCCATCCGCCTCAAGCTCGATCTGACTGTGCTTCTCCTGCGCGACAACGGCTTCGGCATGATCAAATGGAAGCAGGCAGGCATGAATCTGCCGCAGTTCGGCCTTGACTTCGGCAACCCGGATTTTGTCAAATACGCCGAAAGCTACGGCGCGTCGGGCTGGCGGATTTCAGCGGAGCATCAGCTGCCGGAGACCCTCGACCACTGCCTGAATACGCCCGGCGTGCACCTGATCGAGCTGCCGATTGACTATGCGGAAAATGAGTCGGTTCTGATCGAGGAGCTGCGCCGCAAGACCTGCCTGATCGGCTGATGCCTGTCTTCCGCCTGACCAAAGAATTAGTCTTTCCACCGCCGGAGCTGGCCGAGCCGGACGGCCTTTTGGCAGTGGGCGGCGACCTCTCGCCGCAACGCCTGCTGGCCGCCTACGAGCAGGGCATTTTTCCGTGGTATTCCGGCGATGAGCCGATCCTTTGGTGGTCGCTCTCGCCGCGCTTGGTGCTTTTCCCGGAGGAATTTCACCTGCCGCGCAGCCTGGCCCGCACAATCAAGCGGGGCGTGTATCAGGTCAGCGCGGACACCGCCTTTGCTGAGGTCATCGCCGCCTGCGCCGCTGTGCGGCAGGAGACCGGCACGTGGATCAACCAGGACATGCAGGCCGCCTACATCCGCCTGCACGACTTGGGCTTTGCCCATTCGGTGGAATGCCGCTTCGAGGGCAAGCTGGTCGGCGGGCTGTACGGAGTCTGCTTGGATAGAATGTTTTTCGGCGAATCCATGTTTTCCCTGCGCGGCGATGCCTCGAAGGTCGCGCTGGCCGCGCTGGTCAGCCATGCCAAGCAGCTCGACATTCAGGCGATTGACTGCCAGATGACCACCGCGCACATGCTCCGCTTCGGCAGCCGTGAACTGGACAGGCAAGCCTTTCAGGAGCTGCTCGAACAGCTTGTGCAGCGCATCCAGCCGCAGCCGCGCTGGCTGCTTCAGGACTGAAAAGCGGTTTTTTGCAAAAAGCCGTTGTAGCGGCGGCATTTTTCTGATAATTTCTTCTGTGGTTCCGCCGCATGACATCTTGAGCCGCTTGGCGGCCCGCTGCATGCGGCAGGCCGGAATGATGCACGATTCAACCCGCACTCACTGAACAATGCGCTCTCTTTCTGTTTTTCCCGTTCCGTTCTGCCGCCGTCTGCTGCTGGGCTGCGCCGCCGCGCACCTGCTTGTCAGCGGCTGCGCTCCTTCCGTCAGGCCGCCTGCGCCGCTTCCGCCTCAATCACCGCCGACCGCCTTGCCGCAGAAGAAGCCGGGCATGTCCCCTCAAGAACAGGCTGAGTATCAGCGGCAGGTGCTGGAGCCTGCCTTGGCCACCATCAGCGGCCGCATCGCTTCCTACGAGCAGAAGCTGCGGGAATGGCAGGAGCTGGGCGGCCGCAAGGAGACCCTGAGCCTGAGTCCAGACGAAATTGAGCTGATCGTCAGCTGCCGCAACAGGGTGGCTGACTTGCAGGACGCGTATAAAAATTTGCAGGAGCAGCTGCTCCACGAGCGGTCGCCGTCCGCCTCCCGCGAGCTGCTCTTCAACTCGCTGTCCCGCTTCAAAGAAAACGACATTTCTTATTTGGAAGGCGAATGCCCGAAGCTCCAGGCCGATCTGAGCAGCATGTCCGGCCCGCGCGGCAGCTGGACAGAGACAGCGCAGGCGGAGAGCGGCCCGCTGGCCGCCGAGCCGCCTTCTGCGCTCACGCAAGAGCCGACGGCGGCAGAGGAGCAGAACAGCGCGTCCCTGCTTCAGCAGGGCCAAGCTCTGTTGAAAAACGGGCATGAGCAGGAAGCCCGCAGCCTGTTCGTCAGCCTGCTGGCAGCGGCGCGGCGGGAGGGGGACCGGCAGCAGGAAATCCGCGCTCTTCAGATGCTGGCGGATTTGGATTTCGGCTTCCGCGAATACGCCTCGGCCCGGCGGAAATACTCCGAGCTGCGGCGGCTGGACAGCGGCAGCTCGGTCCGCTGCGGCAGACATATCCGCGCCTTGGAGGCGGCAGGCTCGCGCCGCGACGAGCTGGATGCCTACGCCTCCCTGCTGCTCGGCTGCCTGACCTACAATCCGGACAAGGATGGCTTCACTGTTGTGCAGCAGGCTGTTGAGTTTATCCGGATTTTCCCGGAATCGCCCTTGGCCGGGGATGCTGAGGAATGGTCGCAGCGCATGGAGCAGGAGGCCGGGCAGTGGTTCTCCGGCCTCTTGGAGGCGGCGGAGCGGCTGGAGCCGGCGGCGGCCTTGGCCCGGCTGGAGCGGGTGCCGCTGGACATTCTGCCGTTGGACAAGCAGGATCAGCTCCGGCAGAAAAAAGAGCAGCTTCGCGCCGCCGCGCCGGCCGCCGCTGCGGCGGCGCAGGCTGAAGCCGTTGTCGCGCTGCCGGAGCAGCAGGCCGCCTTGGCCAGTCCGCTGCCTGACCCGGCGGCAATTTTGCAGGAAACTTGGGATAAAGGACTGGCGGCAATGCAGGATGAGGACTATGATCAGGCCGTCGCTTTGTTCGCCCAGCTCCGGCACACTTCGTACAGCGGCAGGGCGGAGGGCAAAATGAAGGAGGCCGAGCAGCTGGCCGGGGAAAGTGTCCGCAAGAAGGCCGCCGCCCTCTTTCAGCAGGCAGTCAGCGCAGCAGACCCGGAGATGAAGAAAACCCTGCTGTTTTCCTCCAAGTCGCTGCTGGAAGACATACTGCGGAAATATCCCGGCGCAGGCATTGAGGCGAAGATCAGGAAGAACATCAGCAGCGTGGACAGGGAGCTGGCGGCAATCGGCAGCGGCCAGTGAACAGCGGCGGCGCGCCGACGCTGCACTCATCAAACGAACAGGAGCAGATCATGGATGACAAAAAAAACTATTTTATCGCAGCGTTGGTTGTGCTGCTGCTGATTTCGGCAGTCTGGGGGCAGAAGGAGACCGGGCAGCGCAAAGAGCTGGTTAAAAAGAACGAAGCCTTGAAGGCCCAGCTGCAGGCCGATGACGAGGCGGTGAAGACCGGTGCGGAGCTGCGGGCGAAGCTGGAGCAGGAAAAAGCGTCCAAAGAGCAGGCTGTTGGCCAGCTCAAGAAGGCGCAGGCGAAAATTGACGAGCTGAATGACAGGCTGGCCGCGCTCGAAGCCAAAAAAGGCGAGCAGGAGCAGAATGCCGCCGCGCTGAAAGAGGAGAAAGAGAATATGCTGGCCGCCTTGAAAGCCGAGCAGGAGCAGGCTGCCGCCGAGCTGAAGGCTGAGCTGGCGCAGAAGCTCGCCGCCTTGAAGGCGGATCGGGACAAGGCGGCGGCAGCGGCGGAAACGGCCAAAAAAGAGCAGGCCGGACAGCTGGCGGCGGCGCAGCAGCAGCTTGCCCAGCAGCAGGCCCTGCTGGAGGAGCAGGAGCGGAAGCTGACCTCAGCCGCTGCGATGATCAAGCAGGAGCAGCAGCAGGTCAAAGACTGCGCGGCCAAGCTGGCTGATCAGAAAAAACTGCAAAGCGAGCTGGATGAGCTGGAGGCTGCGGCCAAGCAGCTGGAGGAGGAGCGCAACAAGATTCTCGACGAGGCGGAAACCCTGCGCGCTCAGGTCATCGGGCTGGAGCGGATCGTCGAGGAGCGCACCGCCGCTTTGGAAAAAAGCGTCAAAGAACTCGAAAGCTGCAAGATCAACACCAGTGTCCTGATCGCCAAGATCGCCGAGCTGGAACCGCTGAAAAAAAACGGCCTGAAGAGCAAGGCCCAGCAGGCGCGGCAGTAAAAAACGCTTGGCGGTCAATTCCTTGAGGCTCAGGAGCTGCGGCTTGCCTGAGCCTTTTTTTCATCCGGCACAGGATATGGAACCAATACTTGACTGGCTGCGCGCCGTCTGCGCCCACCGCGAGATCTGGGGGCTGCTGGCCGCCCTGCCGCTGATCGCCGCCGGGCTTGTCGGCACGGTCTTTCCGGCTTTGCCTGGCACGGCCCTGATTTTCTGCGGCTTTCTCGTCTATGGCCTGATCACCGGCTTTTCCAGCCTCTCAGTCTGGTTTTTTCTCGGCCAGGGACTGCTCGCCGGCTTCAGCTATCTGCTGGATTTTGCCGCCACGGTTTGGGGCGTGCGGAAATTCGGCGGCTCCAAGGCCGCAGCCTGGGGAGCGGCTGCCGGCACGCTGCTGGTCTTTGTGCTTGGCCCGGTCGGCATTCTGATCGGGCCGCTGCTGGGGGCTGTTGTCGGCGAGCTGCTGATAGGCGAGCAGTTCCGGCAGGCCCTGCATTCCGGCTTCGGCTCCTTTCTCGGCTTCATTGTCGGCACAGCGGCCAAGCTGCTGCTGGCCGGGATCATGGCCGCTTGGTTTTTCTGGCAAATCATCTGAACCTCACAAACAGTCATGAACACTGCCGCCGTCATTCTCGCCGCAGGCAAAGGCACCCGCATGAATTCGGCCAAGGCCAAAGTCCTGCACGAGCTGTTTTTCAAACCCATGCTCCACCACGTGCTGGACGCAGTCACCGCCGCCGGAATTGCGCGGCAGGCGGTCGTCGTCGGCCATCAGCGCGAGGCGGTGCTGGCCTCGCTCGCCGCGTATCAGATCAGCCCAGTTGTGCAGGAGGAGCAGCTCGGCACCGGCCACGCTGTGCTCTGCGCCGAAACCGCCTGCGCCGATGCCGATTTGGTGATGATTCTCTGCGGCGACACCCCGCTCATCCGCCCGGAGACCTTGCAGGCCATGCTGCGTCAGCATCAGGAGCGCGGCGCGGATCTCACGTTGATGACCACCGAGCTGGACAATCCCTTCGGCTACGGCAGGATCATCAGCGGCACGGATGGCCAAGTCCTGCGCATTGTTGAGGAAAAGGATGCGGACGAGGCCGAGCGGGCGGTGCGCGAGATCAACGCCGGGATTTATCTCGCTGACCGCAGCTTCCTTTTCGCCGCCCTGCGGCAGGTGGGCCGGAACAACAGCCAAGGCGAGGTCTATCTCACCGACATCGTCGGCATAGCCGTGCGCGAAGGCCGCCGGGCGGAGAAGTTTGTCCACCGTCCGGCCATTGACGTGCTGGGCGTGAACTCGCGGGTGGAGCTGGCCCAAGCCCACGCCGAGCTGCAATTGCGCCGCTGCCGCGAGCTGATGCTCGCAGGCGTGACCATTTATTCCCCGGAAACCGTGCTGATCTCGCCGGAAAGCGTCATCGGCCAAGATGCGGTGATTCATGCCGGAGTTCACCTTGTCGGCCCATGCCAAATCGGCGCGGGCGCGGTGATCGGGGCGCACAGCGTCCTGCACGGCTGCGCGGTCGCGGCAGGGGAGCAGGTGCTGCCGCTGACGTGGCGCAAGGGCTGATCGTCGGCCTTCAGGGAGGCTGTCCAGCCGAACCCGCTGTTGCATCTTGACATCCTGAGCATTCTCCGCGTAAGCTGCGTTGTGGGAGTTGCCGATGTTTTTATTCAACACAAGGAGAAAACCATGCCCGCCCGTTGCCGCCGCCTGTTCCAGCTAGTCCTTCTCACAGCCTTCTTCCTTGCCGCCGCTCTGCCTGTCCGGGCGGAGGAGCCGAAATATGAGCCGCTGCCGGGCGAAGGCAAGACCTGCAAGATCGGCGCAGACTATTCCTTTGTCTACGCCTTCAACCAGAAGCCGCAGCTTGGCATCGCGATACTCAAGCTCCAAGTCACGGACAAGGACGGCAAGCAGGTCACGTCGCTGAAGATCACCGGGGATGCCGGAATGCCCTCCATGCGCGGCCATCACGACACCGGCCCGGTGGAGTTCAAGCTGAACAAGAAAGGAGACTATCTCCTTCCTGTGGACGTGGTCATGCCCGGCGGCTGGGATGTCCGGCTGGAGTTCAGCAAGGACGGCCAAGTGATCTACCGGGGCAGCATCAACTTTGACGTGTGAGGCGCGGCCATGCGAGTCCTTGCCGCCGCTTTGCTCATCAGTGCCCTCCCCGCCTCCGCTTTTGCCTCCAGCCGCCTGCTCTATTTTGAAGCCCAGGGCGTGGCCGGATATTCTGATAAAGAAGATAGCGTGATCTGGCATTCTGAAAGCGCGGAGGACGTGATGCAGAAGTCCTCGGTCGGCTTTGACTTCGTCCAGCGGCTCTCTGGCGAGCGTAGCGATTTCGGCATGATCGCCGTGCAGGCGCGGCTTGCCTATGATCCTGATGCCGACGACGAGATCGAGCCGCAGCTTTACAACGCCTATTACAAACACAAGGCGGGCTGGGCGGACATCTGGGCTGGCCACAACCGGCCTGCGCTCGGTCTTTCCTCAGTGCTGGACAGTCACGCCCTGCTTCTGCCCACGCTGGCCATGCACGGTTTCGGCTTTGACCGCGACTGGGGCCTGGGCGCAAGCCGCGACTTCGCCTGGGGCAACCTCAGCGCGTCGCTCACAAGCGGCAGCGGAATGCCGCTCCGCTTTGAGGGCAACTATCTCGCCTCGCTGCGGGCCGCGAAGGGTATCCTTTCACAGGACAACTGGGAGCTGGGCTTCTCCGCAGGTTTCGGCGAGACCCTGCACACTATGGGCTACGAGGTCATGCACGAAGAGCCGCAGCCCTTCGCCATGCTCGGCGCGGACTTCACGTACCTCTGGGACAACTATGAAGCCCGCTTTGAGGCGATGGGCGGCACCAACCGGGATGAGGACGCTTACGCCCTCTTCGCCCGCCTCGGCATGAACCTGCTTGACGAAGGCCGCCTGAAGCTGGAGGCGCAGCCCGAATACAGCAAGATCGGCGAGCACGAGGGCTTCCGTTTCTCCGCCGGGCCTGCTTGGCAGCTCAGTGACACGCTCACTCTGCGGGCTATGGGCCGCTACGATGAGCACGACGACGAGCTGCGGGCGGTGGTGCAAATTTATTATTACAGCAAAGTGTTGTGATTTTCCGTAGGGGCAATTCATGAATTGCCCCTACGGAACCCGCTGTTCATGTATTTCTCCTATTTGCTCATAGGAATTTCCTATGAGCAAATAGGCCGCGTCTGTTTCCTCATCTCTTTTTCCTATGAGGAAACAGAATTTTTGGACTTTCTCATACCCCGCGCCTGTCTCGTCACAGCCGCCGCCTCTCAGCAAACCTCTGCCACGGAGATGACCATGCGGAAAAGCTGGCTGCTCATCCTGCTGACCTATGTTTTCCTTGCCGCCGCCGACCATGCCCATGCTGCTGTGGGCTGCGATCTCAACGACCCGGACAGGGACGTGAAGCGGCTCTTCCCGGAGTCCACTGGCTACAAGACGCAGTACCTGTCCATTGACCAGAAAGGCGGCGACGCGCTGCTGAAGGAGATTGAGAAGCGGCTGGGCGACTCCTTCCAAGGCTTGTACGAGACCGCCGACGTGCCCTACACCATTTATGAAATCTTCCGCGACACCGAGAAGATCGGTCACATCCACGGCGTGAATCAGAAGGGCAAACACGGCGGTATTCAGGTTTTTCTTGTGCTTGATATGGAAGGCAAGATCAAGGCATTCTACTTCCAGAAACTGACTTCCAGAGCAGCCAAGCAGCTGCGCGAGCCATCTTTCGGCAAGCAGTTTGAGGGCCTCAGCCTGATTGATTTCTATCCCTACGATGTGAAGGCGGGCAAGAGCGTGCCTCCCGGCAAGGTGGATCAGATCAAGAATCCTGTGCCGGAGGCTGAAGAGGACTTCCGGGCCGCGTTGCGGGCGACGAAGAAGAACCTGATCCTCATGGATGAATTCCTCTACGGCAACAAATACCTGCCCCATTTCAAAGCCAAGTGAGAGGCCATGCTCAACATCTACACTGTCTGCTATAAGAACCTGCTGCGCAAGAAGCTCCGCAGCAGCCTGACCATCATCGGCGTGGGGCTGTCGGCCTGGGTGCTTGCCAGCTTGATGGGCTTCAACAAGGGCTATGAAGCCTCGCTCAACCGCGATATCGACAACATGGGCTTTCAGGTGGTGCTGACCGCCAAAGGCTGTCCCTACGAGGCCGCCACCCTGATGCTGAAAGGCGGCACCAGCCTGCGCTACATGAAGGAGGAGGTCATGCAGACCGTGGCCGCCAACCCTGAGGTGGAGTCCATGACCCCGATGCTCATGCAGGCCATCTTCGACCCCAACAAGGGCGAGGAAGGGGGCATGTCCGCCTATCTTGGCGTTGACCCGGCCAGCTATCCGAAGATGAAGACCTACCTTGAGTTCAAGCAGGGCGGCTGGTTCAAGAACCCGGAGGCCTACGAGGCCGTGCTTGGTTATGAGGCGGCGGAGCTGGAGCAGCGCGAGGTCGGCGACATGCTCCTGATACCTGAGAAGGAAGTGGAATTGAAGGTGGTCGGCATACTCAAGCGCACCGGCACGCAAGATGACGGCACCATCTTCATCCCGGTCAAGGCAGTGCAGAAGATATTCGGGCGCAGCGGCGAGCTGACCGGCTTGGGCATCAAGGTGAAAAAGGATGCCAACATCGGCCAGCTGGAGCAGAAGCTCTATGAGCTGCCGGACGTGCAGGTGGTCTCGCTGGCGCAGGTCAAGCAGACCATCATGAACCTGGTCTCGACCGCCAAAGTGATGGTGCTGTCCATCGCTGTCATTGCTGTCATCATTGCCATGGTGGGCGTGATTAACACCATCCTTATGTCTGTGTTCGAGCGCTATCAGGAGATCGGCATTCTCAAGAGCATTGGTGCCATGCCTGAAGACATCTTCAAGCTGATCTGGATCGAAACCTTCATCCTCTGTCTGCTCGGCGGTATGCTGGGCGCGGTCATGGCCTTTGGCCTCTCGCAACTCACGGAAGTGCTGATCCGCCAGCTCCTGCCCTATTCACCGACCGGCTCGCTGATCCTGCTCGACAGCAGCCTTGTTCTGACGACCCTTGTCGCCGTGCTCCTGATCGGCCTCCTTAGCGGGCTGTACCCGGCCTGGAAGGCAGCGCGAGTCCGGCCCCTTGAATCCATCCGCAGTGAGATGAGCTGACCTATGAACGCGCACGGCACGGCCATCGCGGCCCGCAACCTCAGCAAAGTCTATCGGCGCGGCACCGAGGAGGTGCTGGCGGTCAACAACGTTTCGCTGGAGATCCAGACGGGCGAGTACGTGGCCTTTATTGGCCCGTCTGGCTCTGGCAAGACCACGCTGATCAACATCCTCGGCTGCTTGGACAATCCCAGCTCAGGCGGGCTTGACATCGCTGGTCGGCCCGTTTTCGGCCAAGGTCGGCCCCTGTCTGAGCGCGAGCTGACCAAGCTGCGGCGGGAGCTGTTCGGCTATATCTTCCAGAAGTTCTACCTCATTCCAACCCTCAACGTCCTTGAGAACGTGCTGCTGCCCTGCACATTCTATAGCAAAGACAACGGCGCGGAGGAGCGGGCCGCCGAGCTGCTCCGCTCGCTGGGCATGGACAAACGGATGCGGCACCTGCCGGGACAGCTCTCAGGCGGGGAGATGCAGCGCGTGGCCATCGCCCGCTCATTGATCAACAGACCGCAGATCCTCCTTGCCGACGAGCCGACTGGCAACCTTGACTCAGCCCGCAGTCACGAGATCAGCGCGGTCTTGCAGGAACTGAACCAGCGCGACGGCCTCACCGTCATCCTCGTCACCCACAACCCGGAGCTGGCCAAGACCGCGCACCGCATTGTCGAGCTGCGGGATGGGAGGGTAGTGGCGCAGCAGTGAAAGGACATCGCCGCACATCTCTTCAATGCAAAAGCTGTTTGAAAAACGCAAGCTGATCTGTTACGCTTGTTTGCAGCAAATCGGCTGTTGCTGGCGGCAGCATTGCGGCATCAAATTCGCTGATATTTTCAAGCAGAGATCACCGGGAGCATTTCCATGCTGACGAACAACAAAGGCTTCACCCTGATTGAACTGACTTTCGTCGTAGCCGTTATTGGCGTGCTTGCCGCAGTGGCCATACCGAACTTTATCGCCTACCGGGACAAGGCATATCTCTGCGAAGGCTACGCCCTCTCTGATCCGGTGCGGAAAGAAGTGGTGGAATATTATGACCATGTCGGCGCATTCCCGCCGGACAACGCCTCGCTTGGGCTGCCTGAGGCGATCCGGGGAAAACATGTGGGCAGCATCAAAGTGAAGGACGGCGCAGTGGAAATCAAATACCGGGACGACAGCAGACAGCCCGGCGTGACCGTCACTCTGCGTCCTGTTGTCAGCAGCGACGATCCAACCGGCCCGGTCACTTGGGAAGAGCAGATCGCCAAGGCCAATTGAAAGGAGGACGCGATGCTCTTGTCCAACCGCAGGCGGTATTTTATAGAGCTGCTCCATGTTATTGTCATCATCTCCATTCTGGTTGTGATTGCCGTCAAATCCTATCAAGTATTTCTGGCGAAAGCGGAAGTCACGAGCATGGTCTATCGTTTTCATTTCGCATCAGCAAAGACTGGCAATCTGATGTATTTCGCCCTGCATGGGGAGTTTCCCCAGAACACGGAACAGGCGCTTGCGTTGCTTCCTCCAGAAAATTGGTATATTGAGCCTGAAAGGAAGGTGGTCATTGAGCAGGGAGCAGTCCATGTCTCCTCCTCAACAAGGAGGCTTGCCGGGAAAACGCTGACCATGCGGCCTGTGGTGCAGGAGGATGATCCTACAGGAGCGGTGCATTGGGTCTGCGGCAATAAGAGAGAAAGCGGCTGGAAGGTCTTCGGCGTTGACCGCACAGATATTGAAGACCGGCATATCCCAGCCGTCTTAAAGTAAGCGCAAACAGAGAGGCGGAAATGTCCAGCAGATTGTCCATAGAAGAACTTTGCAGCGGCTGGCGCCAGCTTGCAGTGATGCTCAGGGCTGGGGTTTCCCTGTCCGGCGCAGTGACAGCGTTAAGCGAGGAGAAAGACTTGCCGGTACTCAGAAAGGCCGCCGCCGGAATGCGGAAGGAGATGGATCAGGGCGTGCCTTTTGCTGAATGCCTGAATCGGAGCAAGCCTGGCCTGTTCAATGCCGCCTTGCAGCGCATCATGCTGCTGGACATTTCCGCTGCCCAGAAGGCCGATGCCTTGCGGCAGGCCGCAGCAGCAGAGGAATCGTTCGCCAAAGCAGGCAGCACAGGCAAACCCTTGCTCAGATTCGTGGCCGTTGTCCTGAGCGCGGTCATGCTCTTGTCCTTTATGATGCTTATCTTTGTTCTGCCTGTTTTTCAGGAAATGTACGCCAGCATGGGCGGGCATTTGCCAGCGCCGACGCAGCTCTTTCTTAATATCGGCCGTTTGTTCACAGACAATGTGCTGGTTCAGATTGTGTTCGCGCTGCTCTTCATCTTCGCGTTTGTTTACGTCAGGAAGTTCCCGTATCATGCGGCCCGGCATGTGCCGGGAATAGGCCCTCTGCTCAAGAAAGTGGCGGTTGCCCAGTTCGCTCAGTATTTCTCTCTGCTGACTGCGGCGGGCCTGCCGTTCAAGGAGTCGCTGCAAGGAGCGGCGGACTCGGTCAGCAATTCGTATCTGGCGGCCCGGTTCAAACGGTTTGCCGACGGGACGGCAGATATGCCTTCGCTTCAGGCGCAGATGCGGCAAAGCGGCCTGTTCCCGGAAATGCTGCTGCAAGCGGCGGGAGCTGCCGCAACGCAGGAAGCTGCTGGCAGCGCAATGGGAGAGGCGGCGGCGTTCTACGGCACTGACATCGGCAATGCCGCCGCAAAGAAGATCGCCATGCTTGAGGCGCTGGCATTGGTTGTTCTCGGCGTGCTGGTCGGCGCGATTGTCATCAGCATGTACCTGCCGATTTTCATGATGGCCGACGCAATATAACTCTGAGGATGCGCCATGAACAAGACAGCACTATCCAAGAAATCTATGAACAGAAAACGCGGCGATCAGGGCTTCACGCTGATTGAACTGATGATTGTCATCGCCATCATGGGCGTGCTCTCCACCATTGCTGTCCCCTCCTATCAAGACCGGGTGATCAGGGCGCAGATGGAAGAGGCGTTCAACATGGCTGAGTTCGCCAAGAAGGGTGTGGAGGAGTATTACAAGGCCACGCAGAAGCTGCCGTCAGACAATGCTGAAGCAGGGCTGCCGCCAAAAGAGAAGATACTTGGCAACTATGTCGCAGGGCTGGAGATCGCCCAAGGTGGCGTGATCAACATCCATCTTGGCAACCGGGGGAACAAGAACATCCATGGCAAGACAGTCAGCCTTCGGCCTGCTGTTGTCGCCGACGCGCCTGCCGTGCCTGTCGCATGGGTCAGCGGCTATGCTTCGGTGCCCAATGGCATGACCGTGCAGGGCGAGAACAAAACTGATGTCCTGCTCCGTCACCTGCCGATGAGCTGCCGCTATTAAAGCCGCTTCGCCTTCCCATTCCTTTGTAGAAGCACCGCCTGTTCCAGCGCAGGAAGGACTGCTCTTGCTTGCTGCTTTTTTTAACCAACGGATGTCATTGTCAAAAGGGATTCTTCGTTGTTGACTTCGGCAAGAGACGCGGCGCATTCCGCAAATGGAATGCGGCCTTCCCGGAAACAGCGCAGCTTTTGCCCATCCCAGCCGACCAAGGTTGAGCCTGCGCCGCCCGGCGTTCTGCCGCCATCAAGGATCAGGTCAATGTCCGTGCCAAAAGCTGCTTCCACATCCGCTGCCGTGACTGCCGCAGGCTGGCCGGAGCGGTTGGCACTGGTGGCGGTTATCGGCCCGCCAAAGGCGGCCAGCAGCAGTGCCGCTGTCGGCTCCGGTGACTGGCGGATGCCGACTGTGCCGCTGCCGCCGGTGAGCGGCTCCGGCAGATTCTTTTTCGCGGGAAAAACCAAGGTCAGCGGGCCGGGCCAGCAGCGGTTCATGAGCAAGCGCAGCGGCTCCGGCGTTTCCTCAGCCAGCAGCGGCACTTGGCTTTGCTCGGCAACCAAAACCAAAACCGGCTTGTCCGCCGCCCGCTGTTTGACTGCAAAGAGCTTCTGCAATGCCTCGGTGTTGCAAGGATCAACACCGAGGCCGTAATACGTTTCTGTTGGGAAGGCGACTAATCCGCCCTGTTTGAGCAGACGTGCCGCCTCCTGAAAAAACGCGTCAGAAGCGGGAACAATCACTGGCCCTTGGCCTGCTGAAGAGCCAGATTTTTCGCCGCCACCTGCTCCTCCATCTCTTGAACGAATTGGCGCAGAGCCTCGCTGATTTCCTGATCGTTGATGGCGAGAATCCGGGCTGCGAGCACCGCCGCGTTTTTGGCCCCGGACTTGCCGATGCCCATCGTCGCCACCGGAATGCCGGGCGGCATCTGCACGGTAGAGAGCAGGGCATCGAGACCGTTGAGCGGCGACGCGTCAATCGGCACGCCGATCACCGGCAGCGTGGTGTGCGCGGCGATCACCCCGGCTAAGTGGGCGGACATGCCCGCGCCGGCAATGATGATCTTCAGGCCGCGCCGGGCGGCGGTGCGGGCGTACTCGGCAGTCTGCTCCGGGGTGCGGTGGGCCGAAGAAATGAGCATCTCATGCTTGATGCCGACGCTGGCGAGGAAATCCGCCGCCGCCTGCATCACCGGCAGGTCGGAGTCTGATCCCATGACGATGCTCACTGCCGGGCCAGTGTGCTTCTGGAGACGGCGCAGGGCGCGGTGGCCGATGTCGCGGCGGAAGTAGCTGCCTTTCCACTTGATTTTATCCACCGCCTTGTAGGCCCGGTCAATCGCCTTGGCAATGGAAATGTCCATTGCCGTCACGCCGAGGACGCGCCCGCCTGCGGTCAGGGTGGTCTGGTTCTCGATGGTCGTGCCTGCGTGGAAGACCATGACATCTTTCAGCTTGGCCGCGTTGACCAGACCGGTGATCGGCCTGCCCGCCTTGTAGCTGCCCGGATAGCCCTCCGAGGCCATGACCACGCAGACCGCCGGGCGCGGGTCGATCTCCAGCTCGATCTCATCCAGCGCGCCGTCAATAGCCTTTTCAAAGATCTCGACCAGATCGGTCTGCAAGCGCATCAGCAGGGGCTGGCATTCCGGGTCGCCGAAGCGGCAGTTGAATTCCAAGACATTTATTTTTTCGCCCTCAATCATCAGGCCCGCGTAGAGCATTCCCTTGTAGGGACGGCCTTCCGCAGCCATGCCGCGCACCGCAGGCAGCATGACCTCGTTCATCACCCGCATGGTCATCGAATCATCCAGCACCGGCGCGGGTGAGTACGCCCCCATGCCGCCGGTGTTCGGCCCCCGGTCGCCCTCGAAAATGGCCTTGTGATCCTGCGACGAAGGCAGCGGCAAGACATTCTCGCCGTCCACAAAGGCGATGAAGGAGGCTTCCTCGCCGGAAAGGAATTCCTCGACCACCACCCGGCTGCCCGCCTCGCCGAAGGCCCGGTCTTTCATGATTGTGTCAACCGCCTGCTTGGCCTCGGTCTTGGTCTGGCAGACCATCACGCCCTTGCCTGCGGCCAGCCCGTCGGCCTTGACCACGCAGGGCGCGCCAATCTTGTCAATGAACTTTTTCGCCGCGTCAGGCCGGTCAAAGCTCTCGTATTCAGCGGTTGGGATGTCGTATTTGCGGAGGAAATCCTTGCAGAAGACCTTGCTGCCCTCCAGCTCCGCCGCTGCTGCGGTGGGGCCGAAGATGCGCAGATCTTTGGCTTGAAAACGATCCACAATACCTGCGGAGAGCGCGCTTTCTGGGCCGACCACAGTCAGGCAGATGCTTTCCCTGATGGCAAAGTCGAGCAGCCCGTCCACATCGTCCGCCGCAATTTTGACGCAGGTGGCCAGCTTCCGTATTCCGGCGTTGCCAGGGGCGCAGTAAATGGCCTTCACTTTCTCCGACTGGCTCAATTTCCAGACCAGTGCATGTTCTCTGCCGCCGGAACCGATGACCAGAACCTTCATCAAAACCTCCTTGCTGGGTGTTTGCGCGTTTGCCGCCGCCGGAAGGGCGGGCGGCGCTGAGCTGCTCTCGTCAGGGCCGCATCATAACACAAAAACAGCAGGTTCGGCAACTGAGGAATGCTCTGTCAAGGTTTTGCGCAGGGGACGAGTCCGACTGCGGTTTTTCAGCTCTCCGCTGCGGGGCCAGGCAAATTCCGTCTGCATTTTAAGTGGATGGAAAGAAAGCCTCTGCTGTTTTTCCGCAGACGGAACAGGAATCCGTCCTTGGCAGGGCGGGGCAATTGAGGTATCATATCATCGGGTTCATGCGGCCGGATGCTGTCTTGTCCGGCTTTTTTCAATAAAATTGAACGGGTTCCCTCAGCTGCCGCAGCATTCTCCCCCCGCCGCCTCGCGCCGCGCTGTCAGACCATGCCTGTTGCACGCAGACGACCAGCACACCGATGTACACAGACATACTGATCAACGCCGCGCCCTACGAGAACCGCATCGCGCTGGTGGAAGGCGGCAACCTGCTGGAATTCCACATCGAGCGCCCTGCTGAAAAAGGGCTGGTCGGCAACATCTACTGCGGACGGGTGGTGCGGGTGCTGCCGGGAATGCAGGCCGCCTTTGTCGAGATCGGCTTGGAGCGCACCGGCTTTCTTTATGTCGATGATGTCCACGCTTCATCGGTCGTCGCTAGGCTGGAGGAGCGGATAGCCAGCGGCGGAGATGAAAAACGCTGCTGCCGACGGCATTACCCGGACGACCCCTCGCTGACGAACCGCTGTCCGACGCATCCCGGCATAGAGCAGCTCCTCAAGGAGGGGCAGACGGTTTTGGTGCAGATCGCCAAAGACCCCATCGGCACCAAGGGAGCGCGGCTGACCTGCCACATCACCTTGGCCTGCCGCAACTTGGTCTTCATGCCGCTGACCGAGCACATCGGCATTTCCCGCAAAATTGAGAACGAGCGGGTGCGCGAGGAGCTGCGCCGGAAGATCGAGAGCCTGCGGCCCGCAGGCACCGGCTTCATCGTCCGCACTGTGGCTGAGAACGTCACCAGCGCGGAAATCGAGGCGGACATGGAGTTCCTCATGCTGCTCTGGGACGACATCAAAGCCGCCGCCCAGCGGTCGCCGGTGCCTGGTTTGGTCTATAAAGACATCAGCTTGGTGCTGCGCTCGGCCCGCGACCTGCTCACGGACAGCATCAACGAAGTGGTGATTGACTCCGCCGAGGAGCATGAGCGGCTGCTGCGCTTTGTCAGCACCTTTGCGCCCAAGCTGAAAAGCCGCATTGTCCACTATGACGGCGAGGCGCCGCTCTTTGAGGCGTACGGCATTGAAGGGGCGATCAGCCGGGCGGCGGACAAAAAGGTCTGGCTGCGCTCCGGCGGGTATATTATCATAGAGACCACCGAGGCCCTGACTGTGATCGACGTGAACACGGGCCGCTATGTGGGCAAGAACGATCTCGCTGAGACCATCTACAAGACCAACATGGAGGCGGTGCGCGAGATCGCGGCCCAGCTCCGGCTGCGGAACATCGGCGGGATCATCATCATCGACTTCATCGACATGGAGGCCGAGCAGCACCGCGAGGCCCTGCACAAAGCCTTGCTTGAGGCGATGGCCAATGACCGCAACCGGGTCAATATTCTGCGGATGTCTGATTTCGGCCTGGTGCAGATGACCCGGCAGCGGGCGAGCGAGAACCTCTCCCGGACGCTGAACGAGGTCTGCCCCTGCTGCGGCGGCGACGGCGCGGTGAAATCCCGGCGCACCCTCTGCTACGAAATTTTCCGCAGAATTGCCCGCGACGCGGCGGCGGTCAGCAGCGGCAGCCTCACTGTCCGGGTCAATCCCCGCCTGGCCGAGCTGCTTCTGCGCGAAGAGGCCGGGCACCTGCGGCGGCTGGAGACAGAAACCGGCAGGCCGATCGCGGTGGCCGCCGCGCCGGAGCTGCATCTTCAGCGGTACGAGCTTATCTGGAATGTATAACAGGACGAGACAATGATCATGATCAAACAGAGCAGACGAGGTTCCGGCTCCTTTTTCCGTTCCGCCAAAGCCAAAGAGCTGATCCGCTTGGCTTTGATTGTCCTGTCCATGCTTGCGGCGATCGGCGCGGGCGCGGCGTTGTTTGTGCTGATGGAGTTTGAAACGCCGACAATCGCCGTGGAGAAGGAGATCAAATTCATCGGCGGGGCGGCGGATCTGCCGGTGCGGGCGGCGGACAGCAAGAGCGGCGTGCGCCGGATTGCGGTCACTGTTTTCCAGAACGGCACGGCCTATCCGCTCTTCAGCCGCGAGTTTCCCCGCCAGTCCTGGCTCAAGCAGGCCGGCCCGGCAGAGGTGCGGGAGACGGTCAAGATGGACGCGAAGGGTCTCGGCTTCAAGGAAGGCACTGCGGAGCTGGTGGTCATGACTGAGGATTTTTCGCTCAAGCGCAACAGCACCGAACTCCGCCTGCCGGTGACTGTGGATTCCGCGCCTCCGGCGATCACGGTGGAGCACGCGCAGATGCATCTGCTGCAAGGCGGCAGCGGCATTGTCGTGTACAGCTCCTCGGAGCCGCTGGCCCGGCACGGCGTTGTGATCGACAAATTGTTTTTCCGGGGCTTTCCGCTGCACGGCAAAGAGCGGCAGCATGTCGCCTACATCGCCCTGCCTTGGGACAGCGCCAAGCCGGAAGACACGCGGGTGGTCGGCGCGGATCAGGCCGGCAATCAAGGGCAGTCGCCCTTCTCCGTCCACTTCAAGAAGGCTAAAGAAAAAAGGGACCGGATTGAAATTTCCGAAGGCTTTCTGGAAAAAAAGATGCCGGAATTTCAGCAGCATTATCCGGAGATGAAAGGAACGCCGCTGGATCAGTACCTTTTTGTCAATCAGAAGGTGCGGGTCTGGAATGCGGATAAAATTGCCGAAGCCTGCCGGAACACGGCGGAGGAGCAGCTTTGGCAGGACCGCTTCCTGCGGATGCCGGGCGCGGGCCGGGCGGCCTTCGCCGATCAGCGCACTTATTATCATAAAGGCCAGGAGATCGACCAGCAGACCCATCTCGGCATTGACATCGCCTCCACGGCGCGGGCTGAAATCCGGGCCGCCAACCGGGGCCGGGCGGTTTTCGCCGACTATCTCGGCATCTACGGCAATGTGGTGATCCTTGACCACGGCCAAGGCTTGAGCAGCCTCTACTCGCATCTCAGCCGGATAGAGACCAGCGTCGGCAAGCTGGTGGAAAAGAATGAAATCATAGGCCGTTCCGGCACCTCCGGCATGGCCGCCGGAGATCATCTCCACTTCTCCATGCTCGTGCACGGCATTTTCGTCACCCCGGTGGAGTGGTGGGATCAGAACTGGATCAATGTGAACATCAAAAACATCATCAGTCCCAAGCCTGCCGCGCCGCCCGCTCAGGAGGCTCATGCGCCGTAAGGGTCTTTCCCCGCTGCTGCACAGCTATCTTGTCGGCGAGCTGCTGGCACCTTTTTTCGCCAGCTTCGTCATCCTGTACAGCGTCTTTTTTCTGGTACGGCTGATTCCGCTGCTGGAGGTGGTGCTGGATCTGGGCATCGGCCTTGCTGATTTCGTCCGCCTTTTCTCCTATATTTTTCCGCATCTGCTCCTCTACGTCATTCCGATGGCCGGAATGACCGGCGTGATCATCGGCTTCACCCGGCTGACGAACGACCGGGAGCTGCTGGCCTTCAAAACCTGCGGCGTGAGCCTGCGCCGGATGCTGCCGCCGGTGGTGCTGCTTGCCGCCGCCATTGCCGCCTTGACCGGCTGGTTCTCCGTCCGCCTGATTCCGGCGGGCGAGGTGGCCATGCGTCAGCTTATGTACCAGCTCGCCAAGGAGAAAATCGACAAAGGCATCAAGGAGAAGAAATTCACCGAAGCGCTGGGCGAGGTCGTGGTCTATGTTGATGAGACCGACAAGGACGGCGCGTGGCAAGGGGTCTATGTCTCGGACATGCGGGGCCGCCAGCAGCCAGTGATCATCATGGCAAAAAACGGCCAGATGCAGGCGGACATCAGCCGGATGGCGGTGACAATCTTCCTTGAAGACGGCACGCTGCACAGCGCCAGCGGCTTTGACGGCCAGACCGTGCGGTTCCGCCGCTATCAGCTGAGCATCCCGCTCAAGCCGCCGACCAAAATTGACGGCGACGATGTCACCCAGATCAGCAAGAGCAGCATGTCGCAGGCCCAGCTGCTGGAGGCCGCCCGCCGTCCGGACGCGCATCCGCAGGATGTGATCACCTTCATGACCGAATACCATCACCGTCTGGCCATGCCGGTCGGCTGCCTGATCCTCAGCCTGCTCGGCATCCCGCTGGGGCTTCAGTCCGGGCCGGGCCGCCGGGCCGTCGGCATCCCGCTGGGGCTGGCTTTTTTCGTGCTTTATTACATCGTCTCGACCATCGGCAAGGTGCTGGCCGAGGACAAGGCGGTGCCGGTGCCGGTCGGCATGTGGCTGCCCAACCTGCTTTTCGCCGCCCTGACCCTGTTCGTCTTCCGCCGGGCCGAGCAGGAACGCCCGGTGATCCCGGAGCCGCTGACCACCGCCCTGAGCTGGCTTTTCGGGCTGCTGCTCACGCCATGGCGCAAGCTGGCCGCCCGTCTTTGGAAAAAACGGCGGCGGCCAGCGGCGGCGGCGCGGACCGGTCTGCTGGTTCATGCGGAGCCGTCCAGCCGCGTCTTTCATCTGCCCGGCTGCCCGCAGCACCGCAGCCGCCGGGCCAGCTTGCAGTTCCGCAGCGTCCGGCTGGCCCGCAAGGAGGGCTTCCAGCCCTGCCCGCGCTGCGCCGCTGAAGCGCAAAAACGCGAGCAGGAATGAGCCGCCCGCTGCTGAATTACGGTCTCAAACTGACCGTGGCGAGCCTGCTGCTCTTCCTGATTTTCCGCAGCATTGATCCGGCCAGCACCGGTGCCGCCTTGGCCGCAGCCTCGCCCGGCTTTCTGCTCGCCGCGCTGCTCTTTCAGCTCGCCTGCAACACGGTGGCCGCCTTCCGCTGGCGGCTGATCATGGAGCGGCTGGGCTTCAGCGCGCCGGGCCTGTTTTATCTGCGGAGTTTTTTCAAGGGGGTCTTTTTCAATCAGGGCCTGCCCAGCAGCATCGGCGGCGACGGCATTCGCATTTTGGACTGCGCCCGGCTCGGCGGCTCGGCGGAAGAGGCGTTCTACGGGGTCTTCATCGACCGGATTATCGGCCTGGCCGGACTGCTCCTGCTCAACATCGCCGCCTTGCTGATGAGCCGCCATCTCTTGCCGCCGCAGGTGGAATATCCGCTTCTGCTGATCTTGGCCGCCCTGAGCGGCGGGCTGCTGCTGCTCTTTCTGCTGCGCAAATTTCCCTTCTTCGCCGCAGGCAGACGGCTCGGCTTTCTGGGCCGACTGTCAGAACGCTATTTCCAAGTTTATTCGTCAATTGGCACGGTCAGCTTCCAGCTTGGCCTTTCGCTGCTTGTTCACCTGCTCTCAATGAGCGCGTTTTTTATGACCGGACGGGCGGTGGGGCTGAATTTTCCCCTGCACATCTATTTAGCCTTGGTGCCGCCGGTGATTCTGCTCACCATCCTGCCGATTTCGCTGGCAGGATGGGGCGTGCGGGAGGGGGCGATGGTCGGCTTCTTCCTGCTCGTGGGCGCAGACAAAAGCAAAGTGCTGGCCTTTTCCCTGCTCTGCGGGCTGACCGCGCTGGCCTCCTCGCTGCCAGGTCTGGCGGTGTATCTCACTCAAAAAAATACAGGAGCGCGACCTTGAAGGTTGACACCATGCGGGCTGTTGACCGCTGGATCGGCATTCCGCTGACTTTTCTGCTCACCCAGGCCCTGCGGCTGCGTGACTTCTTCATTCCTCCGGTCCAAGTCCGGCCCAAGCGCATCCTCTTCATTGAGCTGTCGGAGATGGGATCAACCATCCTGGCAGATCCCGCCCTGCGCAAAGCCAAGACCAAGCTCGGCGCGGAGCTGTTCTTTGTCATCTTCGCAGGCAACCGGGGCAGCCTTGACCTTCTCGGCACCGTGCCGCCGGAAAACATCTTCACCCTGCGCGAGGACAGCCTTGTCACGCTGGCCGCCGACACGCTGCGCTTCCTCGCCTGGACACGGCGGCGCGGGATTGATGCCGTCGTGGATCTGGAGCTGTTCTCCCGCTTCACCGCCTTGCTCACTGGAGCCAGCGGCGCGGCGCATCGGGCCGGTTTCCACCGCTTCTGCGGCGAGGGCCTTTACCGGGGCGAGATGCTCACGCACCGGGTGGCCTATAATCCGCATCTGCACATCGCCAAGAATTTCATCGCCTTGGTCAACAGCCTGCTGGCGGCGGAGCCGGAGCTGCCGTACTGCAAGCAGCTGATCGGCGACGAGGAGATCAGTCTGCCTCTACTCCGCTTCAGCGAGGCGGAGCAGGCGGGAATGCGCAGGCGGGTGGCGGAGCATTATCCTGAATACGGTACTGCCCGGCACCAACTAGTTTTGATCAACCCCAACGCCAGCGAGATGCTGCCGCAGCGTCGCTGGCCTGCGGAACGCTTCATCGAGCTGATCCGGCGCATTCTGGATGCTGCGCCGGACGTGCTGGTCTTGATCACCGGCGCACCTGCGGAACGGGCTGAGGCATCAGCGCAGTGCGCGGCTGTCGGCAGCCTGCGCTGCGTCAACTTCGCAGGCGCGGTGCAGCTGGCCGAGCTGCCGCTGCTCTACAGCATCTCAACGCTGATGGTGACCAACGATTCCGGGCCAGGCCATTTCTCGGCAATTACTCCTCTGCCGGTCTTTGTTCTCTTCGGCCCGGAAACGCCCAAGCTCTACGGCTCACTTGGCAAGGCCACGCCGATTTACGCCGGGCTGGCCTGCTCGCCCTGCGTCAGCGCGGCCAATCACCGCAAAACCCCCTGCACGGACAACAAATGCCTGCAAGCGATCAGCGTGGAGCAGGTCTTCGCGGCGATTGAGCCATTGCTGCGCGCAAGCCAATGAGGTTCTGCGTCCTCGGCTCCGGCTCGCGGGGCAATGCCGTGCTGGTGGAGTCCGGCTCCACCGCTGTGCTGTTAGATGCTGGATTTTCCGGCAAGGAAATCCGCCGCCGTCTCGCGCTGATCGGACGCAGACCTGAAGACCTGACCGCCGTCCTTCTCAGCCACGAGCACGGCGACCACATCAGCGGGGCTGGGGTGCTGTCGCGCCAGCTCAGGCTGCCAGTCTATGCCAACGTCGGAACGCACCGCGCCGCCGAGGGCAGGCTGCAAGAACTGCATCAGCGGCCTGAATTTGAAACCGGCGGTGCCTTCATCCTGCAAGACCTGCACGTTCATCCCTTCCGCGTCTCCCACGACACCGCCGATCCGGTCGGCTTTGTCATCTCCGACGGCGCAAACTCGCTCTGCTGCTGCACTGACACCGGCAAAATCACCGCCCTGATCCGGCAGCGGGCGCGGGGCTGTCAGGCCCTGATTTTAGAAGCCAACTATGATCCGCAGATGCTGGCCGACGGCCCGTATCCGCTGCCGGTCAAACAGCGGGTGCGCTCCAGCCAAGGCCATTTGGCCAATGACGACGCGGCCCGTTTTCTGGCCGAGCTGACCGGCTCGCCGCTGCGGCAGGTGGTGCTGGCCCACCTCAGCAGCACCAACAATCTGCCGGAGCTGGTTCAGGCGCGGATGCGGGAGGAAGTCGGGCTGCTGAATCCCGCCTTCCGTCTGGACATCGCCGGGCAGGAGCAGCCAACGCAGTTCTTTTCCCTCTGAAACGTCACTTTTTCCCGGTGATGATGGTGATCGGGTTCAGGCGCAGTCCGGACGGCTGGCCGTCCTCGTCAAAGTCCTTCTGCTCCCGCGTCACCGCGATGGTGCGGGAGTCGGCATCCAAGCCGTTAGCGGTCATCAGCAGCGGGGCTTGCTCCGCCGTGTTTTGCAGCACCGCGCTGACCACGAGCCTGCCGCCTTTGCTCAACCGCTGGGCGCAGGGGGCGATGATCTCGGCCAAAAGCCCCCGGCTGCCGCCGATGAATATCCGGTCTGGGTCGGGCAGGCCGCGCAGGACCTCAGGAGCTTGGCCGCGCACCAGCGTGATGTTGTAGAGGCCGTAACGGGCGATGTTGGCGCGGATGTTGCGCCAGCCTTCCTCTTTCTGCTCGATGACATAGACGGCCAGTTCCGGGCAGAGCCGGGCCGCTTCCACCGAGACCGAGCCGGAGCCGCCGCCCACATCCCAGAAGACCCCGCTGGCGGGCAGACGCAGCCGGTGCAGAATCACCGCCCGCACCTCATCCTTGGTGATCAGGCCGCGCGAGTGAACAATTTCATCCTCCTGCAAGCCGAAGACGCAGGCCGAGCCAGTTGCGTCCGCCTCGTTTTCGTCCGCCGAGCTTGCCGAGTCAGCCGAGCCTGCCGAGGCTTGCTCAATCAGCATCAGGTTGAGATCAGCGAACTTCGCCTGCGCCGTCTCCTCAAGACTGCCCTGCCAGAGCCGCTCTTCCGGCAGGCCGAGGTTCTCCGCCACCCGGATATGCAGCCGCTGGAGCCGGTCGGTGTCGCCGTGCTCCTTCAGCAGGGCGAGCAGCTCGGCGGCGATGCGGTCCGGGCTGCGGCGGGGGTCGGTGAAGAGCAGCGTCTTGGGCCGGGCGAAAACCTTTCCGGCCAGCAGGCCCGGCGGGCGGCCATGCAGGCTGATCAGCGTCAGGTCATCCCACGGCAGCTTGAAGCGGGCGCAGGCGAGCTGCACTGCGGACACCGCCGGGAATATCTCCACCCGCTCCGGGCCAAAGCGCTCCAGCAGCGTCCGCCCGATGCCGAAGAAAAGCGGGTCGCCGGAGGCCAGCACTGCCACGCCGCTGTTCTGGAGGGCCACGGCTGCCTCAAAAATCATTTCCTCCACCGGCGTGATGGCGATCCGGCGCAGCTCCAGTCCGGCCAGCAGCTCATGGTGCCGCTGCGCAGCCGCGACCGCGCCGCAGGATTCGATCCGCTGGCGCAGCTCCGGCTCCAGTCTGCCGCCGCTGATGCCGCAGAGCAGTATCTTAAAGGTGGTCAAGAATCTCGTCCTCCGAGGTCGCGAGACACTGTTGCTCAAACAAAGGTGAGCGCATCGCCCCAATCTTAGCCAATCTGAATTGGATCGCGGTGCTTACGCAGCCAAAACCATAGCGGACAGATCGGGCAAAATTGATTGAGGACGCTTCTGCAAAGTATTTCGTCGGACAGGTGATTTCAGCCACTGTGAAACCTTGCCAAAGAATCTGCGCCAGCATTTGGTTGTCAAAGACAAAATCATTTGAATTTTTTGTCAAATTGATAGATTCAAGCAGTTGTCTGGAAAAGGCCCGGTAGCCGGTATGATATTCAGACAGCTTCGCCTGCATGATGATGTTTTCAAAAAAGGTGATAAAACGGTTGGCAATATATTTCCAAATCGGCATTCCGTCCCGCAGAGCATAGCCGCCAAGAATTCTTGAGCCAAGCACGCAGGAATATAAGCCATTGCCGATCAGCGAGGCCATCGCAGGAATGAGTTTCGGCGTGTATTGATAATCTGGATGAACCATGATGACAATATCCCCACCAGCATCAAGAGCGGCTTTATAGCAAGTTTTTTGATTGGCTCCGTACCCCATGTTCTGCGGATGAATGATTAACTGCACGTTTTCTAATTTTTTCGCCACAGCAACCGTGCTGTCTGAACTGGCATCATCAACCAAAATAACAGTGTCAACGATTTCCTGCGCCATGATCTCTTGATACGTTTGCACTAATGTTTTTTCAGCGTTGTATGCAGGCATGACAACGACAACGCGAAGCCCTTTGTACACTCTGTTCTCCTCTCAGTTGTTCCTTTGGTAAAGCTGCGTCACTGAAACAGCATTTTTTCTCTCTTGCAGGAGCGTCATTCCTCTGTTGTCTTTCCTGCAATCATCCAGCGATGAAAAAATAATATAACGCGCTTTTTTGTCTCCGCAACCGACAACTCTTGTGTAATCAAAGACTGAGGAGCCAGCTCTTTTATCCAGCAAGGCTGGATATACAGGGAAGGCCGCGCCAACGGCTGTGTCAGGGGCAGCGTGTTGATTCAGCTCGGCAATAATCTCCTGCTGCGCGGCGGCAATATCGGCATGGCTCATGTCCGCGTCAACGTTGAACACCTTTGATTTGTAATAAAAAAAAGGAACAGCAAGCAAAGGCAGTATGATCCATAGTGTTTTTCTCCGCATTTGCTGGGTGAGATAAAAAAACTGCGCGGCAACCAAGCAGGTGATGAGCGGCATGATCATGAGGATGTATCTCGCCAAATGAAAGTTGAGCGAAGAAACTGCCAAAGATACAGCTATGTATACAATGAAAAGCAATATCTTGCTCTGCTGCTCTGTCATGCGCCAAACGGAATAGTTTTTTATTTCACCCGAATTCTTTATAAGAAATATGGTTGTAGTAAGAATAATAACTACGCTCCATAGATAACGTCCCTGTCCTTTGAAGATAAAACTTAAATAATAAAAAAGGCGCGGATAAATATCCGCAATCGAGAAGGAGACGTAATCTGAATGCAGTGGAAAGAAGAACCAGCCATTTTGCAGCTTCTGGACTGCAAGAAAAATACCCCAAGCAAACAGAGGCGCAGAAATCAGGCCAAGTTTTGTCAGGCTGTCCTTGTCAATTTTTCGCTGCCAGATCATTAACAGAAGGATATGCAGTCCGAAGCAGACTGGCAAAACGACGGCTGTTTCTTTGGTCATGATCGCCAGTATTGAAAAAAGAGCGACTTGAAGGAAACGCTCTTTCAGATAGGCATGGATTGAGGCAGTGCAGAAAAAAGCCAGCATGATTTCCGGCAGGACCATGCTGGATTGGGCAATAAAAACCGGCTGCACCGCCAGCAGGGCGCAGGCAAGCAAGCCGACTTCATGACTGAACAAATCCCTTGCCAGCCGGTAGAGCACAAGCAGCAGTCCGCAGCTAAACAGCAGTGCCACGAAATGACCAGCCCAGACGTGCGGCCCAAATATTCTGTATCCAATGGCGAAAATCACTGTGCAGAGAAGAGGATGGCCTCTGGATAATTCAGGCGGAATGGCATTCGGCATCATGCTGATCTGGTGATCAAACATATATAAGGCTGCACGTGAATACACGCCCAGCTCATCCCAGAAATAGGGGTGATGAATATGATTCAGCTTGAACAAAAAGAACAAGAGGATAAGCAGGTAAATAGGATTTACCGCTTTGATTTTAGAAGTCATATTCATTTTGCTTCAACCTTTTGTCCGTATTGTTGCTGCGGTGTTTGAAAAATCACGACCGCGCCGTTCTCAAAGAGCTTGCGGAAGCGTTCGTCCTGCCGCACATCGCGGGCAAAATAATCAGGATACACGCCCAGATCAGTGATGTTCTCATCCACCGGCGCGACGAGGTGTTTTTTAATCACCACTGCGCCGATGCGGAATTTGCGCAGCACCTCGGCCCGCAGCTCGTTGTCCGCCCGCCAGAAATCGCGCAGATGATATTTCAGATACCATTCATGCGGCACAGGAAAAAGACGGTAGTTGCCCTCTGGATACATGAAAATCCGGCTTGGCTGCGGCGGATTTTCCCGCAGCCAAGCAATCGCCTCACGGAGATCAGGACTGATTTGCCGCAGGTTCCACGTTTTGGTCAAAACATAGCCGCCTTGCAGAAAGGCGAGGCTAGCCAAGAGCGAGATCAGCCATTTGGGCCGGGGCAGCCGCACTGTCTGCTCAGCGATGGGCAGCAGGATAAACGGCAGGCCGGGCAGGAAAAAACGCGCGTCTGGCGCGCTGGCAAGAAAAAAGGCGGCGGTAAGAATATAGGACAAGCCTGTGCCCCAGAGCCAGCAGCTGGAGTCTTTTTGCGCAGGCGGCTGATGCCGCAGCAGACGCAGCCCTGCGCCGGCAAGGCCGGTCAGGAGGAGCAGCCAGAGCAGCAGACCGCCGTAGATGAAATAATTGGCTTTAACCCGCAGATCACCGGGATGATTGGCGATGATCGAGGCTTTCTGCTCGGTGATCACCTTGGCTTTCGCTTTGGCAGGATTTTCGGCTGGAGCTGACTGCTGCACGGCGGGCGGTGCTGACGCAGACTTTTTCGGCTTTTTCTCTTCCAGCCAGATGCTCCGCTCAACTGTCCGAACAAGCTGCTGAAATTTTGCCGCTGGATAAAATTTTGAGCCAGTCTGGCTGCTGATCGCCTCACCTAAGCCCCACGTGCAGAGGCCAATCAGCAGGACGGAGCCGGACACTATGGCCGCTGTTTTTTTGAGGCTGCACCGCCGGACTGTCCAGACCGTCAGGCAGAAAAAGAAAGCCGGAAAAAAGAGCATGGCGTTGACCTTGATGCCCAAGGCGAAGGCCATGAAGCACGTGGCCAGCAGCCAGCGGTTTTTCCGCAGCAGATAAAAGGCGGTCAGCGCCTGCGCAGCCATCGGCACGTCCTGATAGAAAGTGACCGTAAAAATCAGGGTCATCGGCAGGCTGGCGAGAATCAGCAGATACGGCATAGCCGCCCGCGTCTGCACCCCGCCTCGGCTCTTGGCGAGCAAATAGGCGATGCCGAGGAACTGGATGAGATACAGAGCCTGATAAAATTGCACCGCCGCAAAGGAGCCGCCGGTCAGGCGGAAGAAAATTGCGCCGAGATAATGCCAGAGAAAGGAGTGCGGATAAACGCGCACTTCGTTTTCGCCCCAGCCGGTCGGGATTTCCGCCTTAAAATTGGGCAGCGGCAGCACTTTGGCCTGTGTTTCCAGCATGTAATAATGCGTCACCTCGTCGCCGACCATCACCTGCGGCGCGGACATGCCCACCAAAAACACGCTGGCCGCCGCCGCGAGGATGATCAGCGGCGCGCCAAGCGTGGTGCCTCTGGCCGGACGGCGGCAGATGCCGCGCCATTTTTGCCAGAAACCGGCCCATAGTCTGACCGGTTCATCCTCGTCTTCCTCCGGCTCGGCAGGAAGTCCTTCCAGCCTGCTGATCCGCCGCAGCAGTGCCCGCTGCTGTTTTTCCAGCTCGGAAATGGTGATGGAAAAATGGAAGACTAAGAGGAGGAGGAAGGCGATGAACAGCGCGGCCACTGCCAGCCCGTACTGCACGCCGAGCAGACTGGGGAAGGTGTGCAGCAGGCCGGGAAACAAGGCGGTGAGCAGGACAATCAGGCTGACCGCCGCCCAAGTCAGGCCGTAGCGGCGTTGCAGACCGGTTTTTGCCCAAGCCGAGCCGGTGAGGAAGAGCAAGGAGAGGCTGAACAGGGCGGCGGTCAGGCGGACGCGGAAGGCTGGCTCCAGTCCGCCGATGAAGCGGGCCAGGCTTTCCTCCAAGGCGATTGCGGCCATCAGCAGGCCGGTCAGCAGGCCGAACACGCCGCCAAGCCGGTTGATCCGCCGATCCCAGAGCGCGGTGACGACGAGAATCACCAGCAGCACGCCGAGGAAAAGCAGGAAAAGCTGCGGCAGGGCGGTGCCTACCCAGCGGTCAATGAAGCTGCTGATTGCGTCCATGAGCTGTTCAGCGGATCATGCCTTGACGGCGCGGATGTCGGGAAGGTTGCGGTATTTTTGGGCGCAGTCCAGCCCATAGCCGACCAAGAAACCGCTGGCGGCCTGAAAACCGGCGTAATCGGCCTGCACCGGCACTGTCCGGCGTTCCTGCTTGTCAATCAGGGCGCAGATTTTGACCGAGGCCGCCTGATGTTTGGCGGCGAAATAGTCCCGCAGCCAAGCGACGGTGAGACCGCTGTCCACAATATCTTCCACTACAAGCACATGCTTGCCCGACAGATCAAGCTCCGGCTCCTTGCGCAGGACGACCGAGCCGCTGCTGGCGGATGCGTCGCCGTAGCTCGCCACCCGGATGAAGTCAATTTCCAGCTCCATGTCAATCGCCCGCGCCAGATCGGCGAGAAAGATGAACGCGCCGTTCAGCACCCCGATCAGCAATAGTTGTTTGCCCTCGTAATCCGTCCTGATCTGCCGCCCAAGGGCCGCGACCCGGCCTGCGATGGCCTGCCGGTCAAAAACTGTCTCTGAATGTTCCATCTTCGCATCGTGGAAAGAAAAGATGATTTATCCCAGCCGTGCTGCATCCTAAACTGATCAGCGCGGAATGCCAAGCGGAAAACGCGCTGCGACCGCATTGACAGCGCGGCCCGGCGTGGTTACTGAGGAGGCATCTGCCAATCTGAACCTTTCCGCCGCCATGCGTCAGTATCTGATCGACGAGCTTTCTTTTCTTGAGCGCGACAACTTGGACAGCTTTCTTAAACGCAGCCTCAAGCACGGCCCCATTGAGGGGACACACTGGCTTGAGCTGCCGCCGGACCTGCTCGCCCCGCCTCAGCAGGCGCACCCGGACTGCGGGCCGTTTTATTTCTCTGTAATTTTAGAGCGGAACGAGCTGCGGGCGGAGTTTCTCGTCCGCAGCTCGCACAACATGCACTGCTCCTGCATCGCCTGGGCCAGCCCGGCGCAGCGGCAATTCCTGCTGGATTGGATTGACAAGATGCTGCAAGAGGAGTTTATTTCTGTTTGAAGAGCTGCTGCATTGCGAGCACGCTGAAATACAACATGAACGGAGGAAGAGAGATGAAGAGAGAAACTGCCCTGCTGATGGCCTGCGCCGCCCTGCTGCCCCTTGCCACCGCCGCCCAGAGCGGCATCGTCGGACGGCCTTACGCGAGCTTCAGCGGCGGCTTGGCCACCCTGAACGACGGCGACCTGAAAACTTCCACAGGAACTTTGGAGGTTGAGTCAGATCCGGGTGTCGCGCTGGCTGCCGCCCTTGGCTATGATTTCGGCCCCAACTTCAGAATGGAGACCGAACTGTCCTATCAGCAGAACGACTTGGACCGTCTCAGCCTGAAAGGGCCGGGGACTGGCGCGAAAGCGTCCGGTGAGACCAAGAGCATGACCGGCCTGCTCAACGGCTACTATGATTTCAACAACATCAGTGCGCTGACCCCCTTTGTCAGCGCGGGTCTTGGTCTGACCAAGGTCGAGCTGAGCGATGTCGCCATTGACGGCGGCAGCATTCCGGGCGAGGCGGACGGCACAGCGATGGCCTATCAGGTCGGCGGCGGTTTCAGCTACGCGCTCAACTACAATCTGGCCCTTGATCTGAAATACCGCTATTTCGCAGCGGTTGATCTGGAGCTGGACGACAATGCCGAGACGGCTGAATTTGATTACGCCAGCCATAACATCTACGGCGGCATAAGGGCTTCTTTCTGACCTTTCTGCCGACAGGCGCGCAAGGAACGGAATTTTTCCGCGCCTTGCGTCATGCAGGTCAGCGGGCCGGATGCCGCTCCGCCAGGCCGCGCAGCTTGGCCAGATACTCCTCCTTGCGGGCCAGCTGGCTGTTGGCCTCCATCTCCCGGATCAGCGGCTGAATCATGCCGCTGATTTCTGTCCCATGCCGGTTCACACCCCGGATGCTCGCCTCGTCAATCAGCAGCAGGGCGTAATAGTTGATCAGCAGACGGGTTCGTGCCTCGCGGCGGAAGAGATAGGAACGCCCGCCGATGGTGTTGAGGAAGAACACAGAATACTCATAGGCCATGCTGAAGGGCAGCTGCACGGTGTCCGCCGGGCAGTCCGGCCCGATGCTGGCGGCGTGAAGGGCGGCTGACATGTCTTCCAGCTGGCCTTGCTCCTGTTCCAGCAGTGTTTTGAGCAGCTGGATGTTGTCCTTGCCGATGACCCTGAAGAAATGAGCGGTGTTGGAAATCACGGTGTAGAGATCGTCGGTCTCCCGCACCACCGCAGGCGGCTTGGCGACCAGTTTGTCCTTCATGCTGTCCAAATGCTTGCGCAGTGGCTGCCTGAGATTGAATTCCTTCAGGTAGCTTTTCTTCTCTATATCGTCAAGAAAGCCGCGCAGCTTACCCGCCGCCTGAGAGCAGCTCATCGGCGGCGGCACGGGCTGTCCTGCTGCCGGGACAAGAGCAGGCTGCTCGGTTTCCCCTGACGGCAGATTGACGCTTGCCGACGGCGGCTCAGCCTGCGTCCCTTGCTCTGCGGGCGGCCCGGCAGGCTTCTCTCCTGACTCCGGCTTCAGGATGGGAAAAGGCGAGGCTTCCGGCTTCTTCGGCTCTTCCGGCTGAAGCCCGACAGCCTGTGCCGCTGTTCTGGCAGCCTCCTCAATCTCTTTGGGAAAAAGAACCCACGCTCCGGCCAGCACCGCCGCCAGCACTGTGCAGCCTAAAGCGATGGACTGAAGCGGCAGTTTCCTTCCCGTTCTCTCCGGCTTCCCGCGTTTCCTGCTCTTCATGGCTTTCCTGCTGTTTTATGGATTTTTTCTGAATGTTCAGCTCTACTCTATCAGATTGCGGCGGCTGTCGGCAAAGAAAAAACCGGGCGGCAGCGGCAGGGCCGGAGAATCCGCCGCTTTTCCCCTTGACGCTGCCAGCCGAACGGGCTAAATAGTACAGGAAACATTTTTTCAGTCCATATGGGGGCCGCTTCCAGCGGAACCTGCGCATAAAAATACGTTGCTGCATACTTTCATCCCTTCAGGAGGATACCAAGATGGCTGTTTATGTAACTGGTCATAAAAACCCGGACACCGATTCCGTCACCGCCGCGATTGCCTACGCCGAGCTGCTCAAGGCCAAGGGCACCGACGCAATTGCGTCCATGCAGGGCGAGATGAACCCGGAGACCCAGACCGTGCTGCGCCGCTTCAACGTGCCCGCGCCGGAACTGATGACTGATGCGGCTGGCAAGACCGTTGCGCTGGTTGATCACAGCGACCTGAAGCAGGCCCCAGACAACCTGAGCGCGGACAATGTGGTCGCCATTGTTGACCACCACAAGATCGGCGATGTGACCACCAACAGCCCGATTTTCTGTTACGTCAAGCCTGTCGGCTGCACCGGCACTGTGCTGAAGCAGCTTTATGATGCCGAGGGCGTGGCCATTCAGCCGCAGATCGCCGGCCTGATGATGTCCGCCATTCTCAGCGACACCGTCAACTTCAAGTCCCCGACCTGCACGGATGAGGACAAGAAGGCGGTCGCCGAGCTGAAGCAGATCGCTTCTGTTCAGGACACCGACGCGCTGTTCATGGAGATGCTGAAGGCGAAAAGTGCCATTGACGGCGTTCCGGCCATGGACCTGCTCAACCGTGATTACAAAGACTTCGACATGAAGGGCAAGACCATCGGCTGCGGCCAGATAGAGCTTGCCGCTTTGGATCAGGCCACCCCGGCCATCCGCGAGGCTCTGTACAAGGCCATGCAGGAGAAGAAGGCCGCAGGCGGCCAGCACACTGTGCTGCTGATGCTGACCGATGTTGTCAAAGAGGGCACCGAATTGATGGTGCTGTCTGATGACGCTTCCATCATCGAAGGCGCGTTCAACACCAAGATGAGCGGCAACTCCATGTGGATTCCCGGCATGATGAGCCGCAAGAAGCAGACCATCCCCAACCTCCAGAAGGCGTTTGGCTGCTGATGCAAGAAGCTGAACCGGAGTCTGCATTCCGGCGGTGACAGTAAGGATCGGCATCCTGCCGATCCTTTTTTATTTGCGAAGAACCCAAGTTGTGACCTATAACATCGTTTTTTCGATGCCATAGGCCAATATGAACAAGAACACCTTCAATTCAAATCCATGCGACGTGACAGCATGAATATGCGCTGGAAATTTTTGGGCGATGACGCTGAATGCCGATTC
>NZ_JBLWEM020000041.1:0-35498 GCF_048287365.2 Candidatus Electronema sp. JC
CTTTCCGGCGTTTTTCCGCCGCCTCAGAACTCAGTCGGGCTTTCCTCAGCCCTTCGTTTTGTTCCAGCGGCGACGAGGCAGGAATATACAGCATTCACCCCCCAGCGGTCAAGAACTTTTTTCCAGCTTCGGACGTTTTTTTCGAGGGCGTGGAGTCATGCCTGCGGCTGCTCCAGCCATCTGCTCAAAGTCTCGATGATTTTGCGGGCCTGCTCCGCGCTGGAAATATTGAACTTCGACTTGGCAAGGTACTGCCCGTCCCGTTTCTGGTAGCGGCGGATGGTGTATTTTTCCGGGCCGTACTCGTTTTTCTTGCTGTCGTAGTCTTGGTAGCGGAACAGGATCGTCGTCCATGCGCCTTTAGTCAGCACCTCCTTGTCCAGCTCTCTGACCATCACTTGGCCGTCTTCTTCGTAATTAATTGTTATTTCATTTAGTTCTGAAGCCATAATCTGCTCCTCGCTGTGTTTGCTTGAAAAATTATGCTGAAAAGCGGCACGCTGCCGTCCAAAGGAACAGTTTTGTGAATAGCAAAAGAATTTCTCTTTGTCAAGTCAGCAAAAATATACCTTCTTTTTTGTATATTTTTCAGTTATCTACTTGTCGTTCCAGTATTTTTTTATTGACATGACAATGATTCTCAATTACTAATTTTTTATCAACTCAACTTGGAAGGCGATCATGAAACCGATTTTACGAATGACCCATCAGCGCGAACTTATCCTCGATGAAATGGGCAGATGCAAGGGGCACCCGACAGCCGACGCGCTCTATGAGCGGATCAAAAAAAAGCTGCCGCGCATAAGTTTGGCCACAGTTTATAGAAATCTTGAAATTCTTTCCGAAGCAGGTATGATCAGGAAATTGGAAATCAGCGGCCGCCAGAAGCGTTTTGACCGGCAGCTGGAGCAGCACCATCATATATATTGCGTCCAGTGCCACCGCGTTGACAATCTCAGAGTGGAGACCGTGTCCCCGGAATCCGCCGCTGAAATCGGCTACCGCATCTCCGGCTGCCGGATCGAATTCTTTGGCGTATGCCCTGACTGCCAGAAGAAAAACGGGCAGAAGCCGCAGAAAAACAATGCTGCTGGCGCGGGCAAGGTCAACGGGCATGACTGCTGCAACCTCAACACGCGGCAGCGCAAGGTTTTGCAGGCTTTGAACGGCAGAAGCTGCGCCAGCGCCAAAGACATCGCCGCTGTAGTCGCGCTTGAGCCTGCCCAAGTGAGCTGCCAGCTCACCGCGCTGAAGAAAAAAGGTTTGGTGGCCAGCCCGGCCCGCTGCCAGTACGAGCTGACCGCCGCAGGGAAAGAGCTTCTTTAACCACGCATCATGCAAGGAGAAACAACGAATGACCTCATTGAAGGGAACGCAGACGGAGAAAAACATCCTCACCGCTTTCGCGGGAGAGTCGCAGGCCCGCAACCGCTACACTTATGCGGCAAAAATTGCGGAAAAAGAAGGCTATGTGCAGATGGCGCACCTTTTCATCCGCACTGCCGAGCAGGAGCGGGTTCATGCCAAAACCCTGTTCAAGCTGCTGGAAGGCGGCGAGGTGGAGATCACCGCCGCTTTCCCTGCCGGAACGCTCGGCAACACGCTGGCGAATTTGGAGGCCGCAGCCGGAGGCGAGGAGCATGAATATATGGACATGTATCCGTCCTTCGCCAAAATTGCCGACGAGGAGGGTTTTCCGCTCATCGCCGCCACTTTCCGCTCCATTGCCAAAGCGGAGAAGCAGCACGCCAAGCAGTACCGCGACCTGATCCGCAATCTGAAGGAAAGCAAGGTCTTCTGTAAAGACAGCGGCGTGACGTGGCACTGCACCAAATGCGGCTATGTCCATGAAGGAACAGAAGCCCCGCAGAAATGCCCGGCCTGCGCCCATCCGCAGAACTATTTTGAGCTGCTGGCGGAAAACTGGTGAGATCGCGCCGCAGACGGTATAATGCGGGCAGCTGTCTTTTCTCCGCTTCCAGCGTCACGCGCATTCCGCGCAACTGAATCACAAGGAGGATGATTCCCATGACCAAGAAGAACGAAATCTACAAGTGCCCGATGTGCGGTAACATTGTTTCTGTCCTGCACACCGGCGCGGGCGCGCTGGTCTGCTGCGGCCAGCCGATGGAGCTGCTGACCGAGAACAGCGTTGATGCCTCGAAAGAGAAGCACGTTCCAGTAATTGAGAAAACACCGAACGGCTATAAAGTGACGGTCGGCTCTGTCGCCCATCCGATGGATGAGAAGCACTGGATCGAGTGGATCGAGCTGACAGTCGGCGGCGTGGTCTGTCGGAAAGACCTCAAGCCCGGCGACAAGCCGGAGGCCGAGTTCTGCATGAGCAGCTGCGGCAGCGGCTGCGGCTGCAAAACTGCCGATGTGTCGGCCAGAGTCTACTGCAATCTGCACGGCTGCTGGAAAGCCTGATTTTTTGCCGCAACCGGCTGCGGTCTGCGGGCCGCAGCTCCCTGCCCCATTCATTTGGAGAACGCCCCATGAGCGCATTAGTCACCAAACAGGCCCCGGATTTCACCGCCACCGCCGTCATGCCGGACAATTCCTTCAAAGGCGATTTCAAGCTGTCCGACTATCGCGGCAAATACGTTGTTCTCTTCTTCTATCCCCTTGATTTCACCTTTGTCTGTCCGTCCGAGATCATCGCTTTTGACCGCGCCCTGCCCCTGTTTAAAGAGCGCGGCTGCGAGGTGATCGGCGTGTCCATTGATTCCCAGTTCAGCCATTTCGCGTGGAAAAACACGCCGGTCAAGGAAGGCGGCATCGGCTGCGTCCAGTATCCGCTTGTCTCCGATTTAGACAAAAAAATCGCCCGTCAATACGGGGTGCTGATCGACATGGGCGTGGCCTTGCGCGGCACCTTCCTGATCGACAAAGAGGGCGTTGTCCGTCATGCCGTGGTCAACGATCTGCCGCTTGGCCGTTCCACTGACGAGGCCCTGCGCATGTTGGACGCGCTGATTTTCCACGAGACCCACGGCGATGTCTGCCCGGCGGACTGGAACAAGGGCAAGGAAGCCATGAAGCCGACAGCGGCGGGCGTGGCTGATTATTTGGCCAAGAACGCGGGCTGATTTTTCACGCAAATTGAGTGATGCAACACAAGTAGGGGCGAAAAATTTTTCGCCCCTACTTGCACAACAATCTTCATTTCAGCAAGGGAGACACGACGAT
This sequence comes from Candidatus Electronema sp. JC, assembly GCF_048287365.2. Lineage (NCBI taxonomy): Bacteria > Pseudomonadati > Thermodesulfobacteriota > Desulfobulbia > Desulfobulbales > Desulfobulbaceae > Candidatus Electronema > Candidatus Electronema sp. JC. Next base: position 3,193 of record NZ_JBLWEM020000041.1, read on the forward strand.
GAGCAAGCACAGATGCCAGATCTGCGGATACGACTACGACCCTGAACTCGGCGACCCCGACAACGGCGTTGCGCCGGGCACCGCGTGGGAGGACGTGCCCGACGACTGGGCCTGCCCGATCTGCGGCGCGGGCAAAGATGCTTTTGACGAGCTGTGAGCGCAAGCGGATCCTTCTGGCTGTCCCTCTGCTGGAAGGATCCCTTTTCTTTGCTGCGGGCCGGGCGGCGGCGCTGTTCAGCCCGCAGCGGAGAGAAGAGCTGCGCATCAACTAAATTTCAGCAGGAGATTGACTGATGAGACCTGTCGAACTGAGCAAAAATGTCTATTGGGTCGGAGCGGTTGACTGGCTGACCAGAGATTTTCACGGCTACTCCACTGAGCGTGGCACCACCTACAACGCCTATCTGATCGTTGGCGAGAAGGTCGCGCTGATAGACACCGTCAAAAGCGGCTACAGCCATGAGCTGCTGCACCGCATCCGCACCATCATTGACCCGAAAAAGATTGATTATCTGATCGTCAACCACGTGGAGATGGATCATTCCGGCGCGCTGCCGCAGATGGTGCGGGAAATTCAGCCGGAAAAGATCATCTGCTCGAAAATGGGGCAGAAAACCTTGGTGCAGCATTTTCATCAGCCGGACTGGCCCTATCACGTGGTCGCGCCCGGCGAGGAATTGCGCCTCGGCCCGGACAAAACCTTGAGCTTCCTCGAAACCCGGATGTTGCACTGGCCGGACTCGATGTTCACCTATCTGAAGGAAGATCAGATTCTGTTCTCCAGCGACGCGTTTGGCGAGCATCTGGCCACCAGCGAGCGGTTTGACGACGAGGTCAATCAGGACGTGCTGATGCACGAGGCGACCAAGTATTACGCCAACATCCTCACCCTCTACTCGCCCTTGGTGAAAAAGCTCATCGCCCAAGTCACGGACATGCACTTGGCGGTGAAGATGATCGCCCCGGATCACGGCATCATCTGGCGGAAGAATCCACAGAAGATCATTGACGCCTACTCGCGCTGGTGCGTCAACGAGAGCAACGGCAAAGCCTTGGTCATCTACGACAGCATGTGGCATTCCACGGAAATGATGGCCAAATCCATCGCTGCCGGCTTGCAGGACAAGGGCATCAGCTACAAGCTGCTCAACTTGCAGGTCAACCACCACAGCGAGGTGATGTGCGACGTGCTGGAGGCGGGCGCGGTGGTGCTCGGCTGCCCAACCCTCAACAACGGGATGCTGCCGCGCATGGCGGGCTTCCTCATGTACATGCGCGGCCTGCGGCCCACCAACAAAATCGGCGCGGCCTTCGGCTCCTACGGCTGGTCCGGCGAGGCGGTCAAGCTGATGAACACGGCGATGAGCGAGATGAATTTCCGCCTTGTCCATCCGGGCCTGCGGGTGCAGTATGTGCCGGAGCATGGCCAGCTTCAGGAATGCGTCGAGCTGGGGCACACGGTCGGTCAGGCCCTTTTGGACGCGAAGGCGGGAGCGGCGGCCTGAAGAAAACTCTCTTCTGTTGCCTTGACAGGCAGCGGATGGTAGAATAATTTTAATTGCGGAACGCTGCGCTGTGCGCGTCCAGCCTCTGTTTCAGTTTCCGCTCTGATTCGGCCCAAGCCGGGATGCGGTCATTTCACTCATCGTCACTGTGCCTACGAGCGTGTTTTAAAAGATGCTGGCGGATATCCTGCTGATTTCAGATCAGCGCGAACTGTGTCAGCAGGTAACTGAGATACTGGACGAGTACGATGTTGACTGCTGCCTGTCTTCTGAAGCGTCCAGAGTCTGCGTGCATCAGCCGGTGCGGGTGATTCTAGTCACCGAGCAGCTGAAAGGCGTCAGCGGCATCGAGCTGTTTGACATGCTGCGCACTTCGCGGCCCGGCGTGATCGGCTTTCTGATCGCGGAACAGGAGCAGACCGTCGCCCTTTGCCCGGCGGCGATGGAAAGCGGCTTTTCCGGCCTGCTTTCCTGTCCGCTCAACCCGGAGCAGGTGCGGAGCAAAGTGGCCAAAGCGATGGAGGCTGCGGCCTTGCGGGAGGAAAACTCCCGTCTCCGCGCCCTGCTGCCGCTCTACGGCCTGGGCGAAAATTTTCTTGGCTCAACCAGCCAGCCGGACGTGCTGGAGAGTCTGCTTGATGTCATCGCCGACCAGACAGCGGCGGACAGCCTTTCGGTCATGCTCTACGACGAGGAGGAGGGCGTGCTGCGGATCGCCGCCTCGCGCGGCATCCCGGAGGAGATGATTCCCAAGATCAAGATCAAGCCCGGCGACAAGATCGCGGGCCGGGTCTTCGAGGAGCGCAGGCCGGTCATCCTCAATCAGGAGACTCAGAACGACTCCCGCTTCGCCGACCTGCTCAAGCGGCCGGAGATCGTCTCGGCGGTCTCCTTTCCGATGGTGGTCCGCGACCGGATACTCGGCGTGCTCAATGTCAGCTACACCGACGGTGACATCCGCTTTGCCGACTCAGACATTGAAATCCTCGGCATCCTCAGCACCCAGGCGGCCTTGGCCTTGGAGAACATCCGCACCCGCGAAGCCATGGCCCAGGAGATCCGGCTGCAAGCCCTGCTGGAGCAGTATGTGGCCCCGGAAGTCGCCAAGGTGCTGCTGGAGAGCGACTCAAACCTGATCCGCGACCTGGGCGCGGTCAAGGTGGCGACCGTGCTCTTCGCCGACATCCGCAATTTCACCGGCATGGTCCAGCAGCTGCCGCTGCCGGTGCTGCGCGATTTTCTCAACGAGTTTTTTCAAGTCTTCACCGAGACCATTTTTGAATACCGGGGCACGGTGGACAAATTCATGGGCGACGCGGTGCTGGCGGTCTTCGGCGCGCTGATTGAGCTGGACAATGCCTCATGGACAGCGGTGGAGACGGCTTTGGCCATCCGCGAGCGTTTCGCGGCCCTGAAGAAAAACTGGCAGGGGCGGGACAATTTTTTCGACAGCATCGACCTCGGCTTCGGCATCACGCGCGGGGAAATGTTCATGGGCAATGTCGGCTCGGCCCGGCGGCTGGACTACACGGTGATCGGCACCGAAGTGAACATCGCCCAGCGTCTGGCATCTGCCGCCACATCCTCGCGCATTTACATCACCGAGGCAGTCCGCAAGGACTTGGCCAGGATGCCCGAAAAAAGCGGCGGCGTTCAGCTCGAAAGCATCGGCGAAATGACGTTGAAGGGAGTGCATTACACAGTGCCGACATTCAGCGTTCTGTGAACTGTCCGTCAGGATGAAGAAAATACAATGAAATCTGCTGCGCAGAGCGGCAGAGCAAGCGAACCAACGGCAGGCGGCACTCGGACTTTCCACGCCCTGCTCAGATGAACCCTGCAAGACGAAAGGAATAAAAAATGCAGAATAAAACAGTATGCCTCGCCCTGCTGGCCGCATCCCTGCTTCTTGCCCCTTTCGGCAATGAGGCGGCAGCGCAGCAGAAAGCCGCGACCAAGGCGGACGCGCTCGCCGCCGCCGCCGACAAAAAGGCCAACCGCATCTACCGCTCCACGCCTGAGGGCGAAGGCGCGCTCACCGAGCAGATGATTGAATCCTGCATCCGTCTGAACACTGAAGTTGAGTCCAGCTACGCCGCCATCGGCAAGGCCAAGGAGCAGTTTGACGCGCTCAACAAGGAGCTGACCGACATGGGCGAGCACCTGAAGTCGGCCAAGGAGGAGGTTGACCGGAGCGGCAACGCTGCCCGCGCCGCTTACGACGCGAAGGTGCTGAAATACAACTCCAGGCTCCCGGACTTGGACAAGCAGCTTGATCAATACAAAAAAATGGTCAAGCTCTATCAGGAGAAGAGCGACAAGTTCGACCGCGAGTGCAACGGCCAGCCGTATTACGAGGATGACTACGCGGCGATGGTGAAAAAGATGGGACGCGGCATGTGATGCCGCCGGTTGCAGTGCGGTTCCGCTGGCTCCTCCCGCTGGAGGAGCGGGATCTGCCCCTGCCTCAGCACGCTTCCGCGCAGGCGGCGGGCATGGATGTCGCCGCCGCCCTCAAGGAGGAGACCGTGCTGCGGCCCGGTGCAATCCGCCTGATTCCCACCGGTTTTGCGGCGGCCCTGCCGGAAGGTTTTGAATTGCAGGTGCGGCCCCGTTCCGGCTTGGCGGTCAGGCACGGCATCACAGTGGTCAACGCCCCTGGCACCATTGACGCCGACTACCGAGGGGAAATTATGATTGCTCTCATCAACTTGAGCCAGGCGCCTTTCACGATCCGCCGGGGCGACCGCATCGCCCAGCTTGTGCTGGCCCCGGTCTGCCGCGCAGACTGGCAGGTTGTGGACAGTCTTGATCTGACTGAACGCGGCGGCGGCGGCTTCGGGCACACCGGGCTGTGAATTCCACGGCGGTCAATCATGAGCCATTTTTTGCAAAACGGAACCGGGCCGCCGCTGATTGAGCTGCAAGAGGTTTCGTTCGCCTATCCGGGCCGCCGCCTGATCTTGGATCAGGCGGATGTGACCTTTGCCTGCGGTCAGCGCATCGGCCTGATCGGCCCGAACGGCAGCGGCAAGACCACGCTTCTGCATATCATCATGGGGCTGCTGCGGCCAACAGCAGGCAGCCTGCTTTTCAAAGGCCGCCAGGCGGTCAGCGCGGAAGACTTCCGCGAGCTGCGCCGCAGCATCGGCCTTGTCTTTCAGGATGCGGACGACCAGCTTTTTTCCCCCACCGTACTGGAGGATGTCGCCTTCGGCCCGCTCAACCTCGGCCTCAGCCAGGAGGAGGCCCTGCGCCTCTCCCGCCAGACCTTGGCTGATCTCGGTCTCGCGCCGCTGACGGAGCGAGTCACGCATCAGCTCTCCGGCGGCGAAAAGAAGCTGATCTCTTTAGCCACCGTCCTTTCCATGCGGCCTGAGGCCCTGCTTCTTGACGAGCCGACCAACAATCTCGACAGCGCCATCCGCGTCCGGCTGATCAGCATCCTCAACGAGCTGAACATCGGCTATATGATCATTTCTCACGACTGGGATTTTCTTGCTGAGACCTGCACTGAGCTGTACACCCTCAGCGAAGGCAAGGCTTGGCGCAGCGGCACGGAATGCCTGCACAGCCACCGCCACGCGCACAGTCTTGGCGACCATCCTCACGACCATCCGCCGCCGCAATGACAGCCGAGAATGATGCTGCCGCCGAAAAACGCCGCCGCAGACGCGGCGGCAGGATTTGCCACTGCTGCAAGGCGGAGCAGCCCTTCTGCTGGAGCTGCACCTGCGGCTTCGCCATCTGTCCGGCCTGTTTTGCCGACAACAAATGGGGCATGAGCAACGGCCCGACATGGATCTGCCCGGATTGCGAGCGGGTGCATCTGCTGGAATGAAGCAGCCGGGGCAAAATTTTTCTTTGCCCCGGCAAGAGCTGCGGATTCAGTAAATATTGTCCTGATGGCGGACAATGCTGCCCTTGATGAGGTAGATCACCTCTTCGGCGATGTTGGTGGTGTGGTCGGCTATCCGCTCTAAGTAGCGTGAGACGCTGAGGCAGGTCAGCTGCTGCCTGATGTTCTCAGGGTGCTGAAGGATGGCCTCCTCGACCTTGCGGTAGACCTCAGCGTGCATTGAGTCCACCGCGTTGTCCGAGGCGCAGACTTCTGTGGCCAGCTCCAAGTCGAGGTTGACCAGCGCGTCCAAGCACTGCTTGAGCATCTTCTGCACTGCTTTGGACATGGCGGGGATGTCAAAGGGGAACTCAATCGGCGCCTGATCGACTAAAGCGATGGCGCGTTCGGTCGCGTCAACGGCCAGATCGCCGATCCGCTCCAGATCGTTGTTGATCTTGAGCACGGCGATGATCATGCGCAGGTCAACAGCCATGGGCTGATGCAGAGCCAGCACCTTCAGGCACTCCTCCTCCAAGTCAACCTCCATTAGGTCAATGGCCACGTCGCCGTCAATGACCTTCTGGGCCAGCTCGCTGTCCCGGTTGATGACGCTCTTCACCGCCAAGTCCACCTGCTCCTCGACGATCGCGCCGATAGCTAAGAGGCGCTTCTTGATCTTCTGTATTTTCCGATGCAGAATCATGCCGTGTTTTCTCCCCTGCTCGCGGCGGGCATGTTATAGTTTTCGTTCTTCCACAAACCACGCGACCCGCTGCCTGAGCTGCTCCCGGATCTGCCGGATGCGCTCCAACTGCTCTGCATGACTGCCGGTCAGCTTGGCCGGATCGTCGCAGGGCCAGTGCAGCCGCTCGGCCTGGCCCGGAAAGAGCGGGCAGCGTTCGCCAGAGGAATCATCGCAGACCGTGATCACATAGTCAAACTTTTTCCCCTGCCGGAGCAGATCAAAAACATTGGTCACGGCATTGCCGCTGATGTCGATGCCGATTTCACGCATGGTCTCGACCGCCAGCGGATTGAGCTGTCCGGCCTCGATGCCCGCGCTGGCCGCCTCGAAGCGTCCGCCGCCTGCCTGCTTGAGAAAGGCTTCGGCCATCTGGCTGCGGGCGGAGTTATGAATGCAAACAAAGAGGACTGCTTTTCTTTCTGTCATGACATGTCTCCGTCAGCCGAAACGGCCTGTGATGTAATCTTCCGTCTGCTTTTGCTTCGGATTGGTGAACAGCTCTCTGGTCAGGCCGTATTCGACGATGTGGCCTTTGTAGAAGAAGGCGGTGAAGTCGGAGATGCGCGCCGCCTGCTGCATACTGTGCGTGACGATGGCAATGGTGAAATTGCCCTTCAGCGATTCGGCCAGCTCTTCCACCTTGCGGGTGGCGACCGGATCAATGGCCGAAGTCGGCTCGTCCATGAGCAGGATTTCCGGCTCTAAGGCGATGGTGCGGGCGATGCAGAGCCGCTGCTGCTGGCCGCCGGACAGCGCAACACCCGGTTTGTCGAGCTTGTCCTTCACTTCCTCGAAGAGCGCGGCCTTTTTCAGGGCGGACTCTACCCGGCCATTCAGCTCGCTCTTCGGCATTTTGAAATGCAGGCGCAGGCCGTAGGCGACGTTCTCAAAGACGCTGAGGGGAAACGGAGTCGGCTTCTGAAAAATCATGCCCACGCGGCGGCGCAGCTCGATCAGGTCGGTGCCGGGATCAAGCAGGTTCTTGCCGTCTAAAAGCACCTCGCCTTCGGCCCGCTGGTTGCCGTACAGCTCGAAGATGCGGTTGTAAATGCGGATGTGCGTGGATTTGCCGCAGCCCGACGGCCCGATGATCGCGGTGATCTTGCCCTCGGCGATGTCCAAGTTGTTCTCGAACAGGGCCTGCTGGTTGCCGTAATAGAAGTTGAGGTTGCGGGCGGAGATTTTGGCCGGAGCCGCCTCGTCCTCCTTGTCTTCCTCCCGGAAATGATGAAGGAAGGCATCAATCCGCACCTTGTCGTCGTCGTCCTCGCTGTCCTCGACTTCAGCGGCGCGGCGCAGCAGCCGCTCGGCGGCATCCGTGGCAGCAGTCATCTCTTTTTTTCCTCCACAATAATAAAACGCGCCGTCAGATTGAGCAGCAGCACGGTAATGGCGTAACGCCGGAAATTAACAAAAATTCTTGGCTGCTTTCACGTCATCTTCCACAGCCTTGTCAAAAGAATCAAGCTTATGAAAGTCGACGAAATCAATCAGGAAATAATCGTTTTTCGGATTCCCTTGCCGGTTATAATAAGCATATTGAACTTCAAGTTGAAAGTTCTCCGTTACAGGTGCTGCTGACTCTGGCTCGCCTGTTCCAAAGAAATCCAAACAAAAGATGTGAGAGAATGAACTGCAAACGACTACTGGATATTCCATGAGCAGTATCGGATGCCGCGACGAAACTTGATGTTGCATTGAGACGCGAGCATTCAGGACTTGGTTTAACGCTTTATAAATAGCTTCTGTCTCCTGTCCCTTGGAGTTTCCGGAGGCGAATAGCTTTGCCACTCTTTCGGATTGCGCAAGATAATGATGCTGTTGCATATAAGAATAAAGTTTATTAAAGCCAAACGAACAAACCAATCGCTCGGCAGCTACTTTATCTTTGTCGCTAAACCAAAAGATAGCGTGTGCAGGAATGTACTTGCACTCAATGTACAGACGAATGACTATGTCTCCTGAGTAGTTATCCTTATCGTGGTGGCGATGAACTGGGAATCTGCGTTCTGCGATCAAGTCAATTTCACGCGCCTTATCTTGGCTTTGATCCATATAGTACGGACTAATGGTAATATCCCAACCAAGCTCCTTGAACCGCTGCGCAACTTTTGCATGAAATGAATTGCCACTGCTGTTGATGAGAGTAGTGACTTGTTCTGGTACAGCCATTAATGGTAGAACTCCTCTGTTAATGGAAAAAATTTCGAGAGTACGTAACAAAGTCAGGCTCTGGCTTCATCTTGCAAAGGCGCGTCCTGCATGGCCTGACGGCGCGGGCTTTCCACAAAGCGGAACCCCAAAGCATGGCTATGCGCTTCAGCCGCTTCGGAGTACGCAAGTAGGTCATTGTGGTATTCCTCGGCAAGCCGTTCACGGGCGGCATGGATTTCAGCAACGATAGGATCATGCCTCAGTGCAGCAGGATTCATGGCCGTTCCCCCTCCCTCGCGTAATTCTGTTGATCTGCCGCCTGCTCCAAAGTCAGCAATGCAAAGCGGCGATGAACTCATCGACCGAAACACCTGCTTGTTTGAGAATGCCCGCCAAGGTGCCGGTCTTGAGTTCCCGATGGTTCGGGACAACGCAGCCGGAAGCTCCGCCCCGCAGGATGATATGGCTGCCGCGCTGCCGCACAACTGAAAAGCCCAGCCGCTCAAAGGCCCGGACTGCCTCCGCGCCTGACACAACTGGCAGTTTAGGAGGCATGAAGCGCAACCTCAAAGGTGGTCAGAAAAGGACGGCTTGTGATGATTGCAGGGAATTCCTCAAGATACAGCGCAGTGGCTTCGCGCAGATTCACCAGAGCCTCCTCAACTGTCTCGCCCTGCGTTGTCGTTCCTGTCTCAGGATTGAACGCCACATAGCCGCCTTCTGGGGCAGCGGTCAGCACTGCGGAAAGTTCCATACACTTCTCCTGTTCATCCTTGGTATACGCTGCAAGGGCGGTTTGCGAACCGCCCTTACTTCCTCTTCCCGCCCACAATAAACCGCGCCGTCAGATTCAGCAGCAGCACGGTGATCATGATCACCAGCGAAGCCCCCCACGCCACCTGGTTCCAGTCGTCATAGGGCGACATGGCGTATTGATAGATGGTGACAGTCAGGTTGGCGACCGGCTCGTTGAGGGACTTCATCATATACGGGCTGTTCAGGGCGGTGAAGAGCAACGGCGCGGTCTCGCCGCTGACACGCGCCACCGAGAGCAGCACGCCGGTGATCAGCCCGGACTTGGCCTCCCGGAAGATGATGCCCAAGGTTGCCATCCAGCGGGGATTGCCAATGGCCAGCGCGGCCTCGCGCAGGGCGTTGGGCACCATGCTCAACATGTCCTCAGTGGTGCGGGACACGACCGGGAACATCAGGATGGCCAAGGACACCCCGCCCGCGAGGCCGGAGAAGTGGCCAAAGGGAAAGACCAAGATCGAATACACGAAAAGGCCGATGATGATCGAGGGGATGCCCATCAGCACGTTGACCGTGAAGCGCACCCACGCGCCAAGGCGGGTGTGCTTGCCGAACTCGGCCAAATAGACCCCGGCCAGCACGCCGGTCGGCACGCCGAGCAACGTGGCGATGCCGGTCATCAGCACGGTGCCGATGATGGCGTTCATCACGCCGCCGCCTTCCATGCCCGGCGGCGTGGGCAGCTTGGTGAAGAAGTCCCAGCTGATTGCCGCGATGCCGCGCTGAATGACCACGAACAATATCCAGCCGAGAAAGAAGATGCCGAGCAGGGCCGCGCCCATCGACACCGCTTTGACCGTGAAATCGAGCAGCTTGCGGCCCTTGTCCGAACGAGGAGTCACAGCAGGTCGCCTCCCATTTTGCGTTTCACCCGCTTGAGCCAGAGCTGCGTCACCACTTGCAGGCCGAAGGTCATCAGGAAGAGCACCAAGCCCAGCTCCATCAAGGCGCTCATGTACATCGGATCAGCAGCTTCAGCGAATTCATTGGCTAAGCGCGAGGCGATGCTGTTGCCCGCTTCAAAGAGGGAGATGAAGATGTCGCTGCTGTTGCCGATGACAAAGGTCACGGCCATGGTCTCGCCAATGGCCCGGCCCAAGCCGAGCAGGCAGGCGCCGATCATGCCCTGAATGCCGTAGCGGATGGTCACATCCTTGGTCACTTCCCACGTGGTTGCGCCCATGCCGTAGCCCGCTTCTTTCATTACATCCGGCACCATGGCAAAGACATCGCGCATCACCGTGCTGACAAAGGGCAGAATCATCAAAGCAAGGATGATGCCGGCGGTCATCATGCCGATGCCCATCTCCGGCCCTTGAAAGAGCGGCAGCCAGCCGAGGTATTTGGAGAGCAGCGGCTGGACATGATCGGCCATGAAGGGCGCGAAGACGAAGAGGCCCCACATGCCGTAGATGATGCTCGGCACTGCCGCCAGCAGCTCAATCGCGCTGCCGACCACGTAGCTGACTTTGGGCGGAGCTAATTCAACCAGAAAAAGGGCGATGACCATGCTTAGAGGCACGGCCAGCAGCATGGCAATGGCCGTGGACATCAGCGTGCCGTAGATGCTGCTCAGCGCGCCGAAGTTCTCGCTGACCGGATCCCATGCCTTGGAGAAGAGGAAGCTGATGCCGGAATGCCGGATGGAGGGCAGCGAGTTCCAGAGCAGGGAGGCAAAGATGCCCGCCATGACAATCAGCACCAGCGCGGCGCAGGCGGCGGTGATGCCCCGGAAGATCATGTCCGTGCTTTTGCTGGTCTTCCAGCCTTGATGCCGTTCGGTGTGGCTGTGGCTCTCCATGCTCGTCGTTCTCAGAAAACAGATTGCGGGCAGAAAGACCGCCTTCCTGCCCGTGTGCCGCGCTGCGGTTCAGGTCTGCCGGACCATAGTGCTTATGTCCGACGGAGCATAACGTTATGCTCTTGGCGACCATAGCACTTATGTCCGGCGGACTATAATGCTTAGGTCGGCAGGACATAAGCACTTATGTCGGAGCGACCTAAGCGTTATGATCCGCGCGGCTCACAGCTTCTCTTCCCTCAGGCAGAACCAAAGCTCGTCCAGCTTCATTGAGCGCACCCGCTTCGGCAGCCAGTGGTGCTTCTGCATCAGGTAGTAATGCACGGCCTCCAGACCGGAAACCTGCCCGTACTTCTCGCGCTTGGCCAGCTTGTCGCCGATTTCCGCCAAGAGCTGCACGTTGATGACGGGCGGCGTGCCCTTGTGCTCCGCCTCGGCCAGCTCGGCCTCGGTATGAACTTTCTTGCTTTTGGTCATGTTGCCGCTGCTCCTTGCTTCTTGCATGGGACGAACCCCTGTGTTCGCCCCGGATGTTCAATCAGTTGTTCGCAGGCCAGACCGGCTTGCCGCCAGCAGTGATCTCCTTGGCCCACGTCTTCTGCACCATCTCGATCACGTTCTCCGGCATGGCGACGTAATGCAGCTTCTCAGCGGTCTCCTTGCCGTGCTTGTAGGCCCAGTCAAAGAACTTGAGCGTGGCTGCGGCGATGTCCGCCTTGTCCTGCTGCTTGTACACAAGAATGTAGGAAACGCCGGTGATCGGCCAGCTCTCCTTGCCCGGCTGGTCAGTGAGGAAGAGGCCGAAGCCTTCCTCCGCCTTCCACTCGGCATTGGCCGCAGCGGCCTGGAAGGTGGCACTGGTCGGCTCGACCTCGCCGCCGTCGCGGTTGCGCAGCTTGACATGGGACAGCTTGTTCTGCAAGGCGTAGGCGTACTCCACATAGCCGATGGAACCGTTGACCTTGCGCACATAGGCGGACACGCCCTCGTTGCCCTTGCCGCCCACGCCCACCGGCCACTCCACGGTCTTGCCCGCGCCGACCTTCTCCTTCCACTCCGGCGAAACCTTGGCCAAGTAGTTGGTGAAGATGCTGGTGGTGCCGGAGCCGTCAGCGCGGCGCACCACAGTGATCTTTTGCTCCGGCAGCTTGAGGCCGGGGTTCAGCCCGGCAATGGCCGGGTCGTTCCATTTGCTGACTTTTCCAAGAAAAATATCAGCCACCAAAGCGTTCGTCAACAGCATTTCGCCGGGTTTGATCCCTTTGACGTTGATGATCGGCACCACGCCGCCCATGATCATCGGGAATTGGAGCAGACCGGCCTGATTCAGCTCCTCGGTCTTCAGCGGATCGTCAGACGCGCCGAAGTCGACCGTCTTGGCCTTGATCTGGGCGATGCCGCCACCGGAGCCGATGGACTGGTAGTTGACCTGCACGCCGGTCAGCTGATTGTACTTGTGCGCCCACTGGCCATAGACCGGGAAGGGAAAGGACGCGCCTGCGCCGTTGACGGCCTGCGCCGCCGCCGGGCTGTGGCCGCCCAGTGCGGCGGCCAAGGTGATGACGGCTGCTGCTGTCCAACGGAATGCCTGCAATTTCATGATGGAATTTCCTCGGTTGAGTTGGCTGCTTGTTCCTACGATAAACGACTTAGGTTTCCGCTTCAACGTTTTTCGCAGGCTAATATCGCCAAGCTCTGTTAGGGGAATATTAGGGCGGGATGAAAAAACTGCGGGGCAGGAAAGAAAGCCGCTCCGGGCAGCTCATGCTGCTTTCCTCTTTGCGGCAGCATTTCGTTACATTTGCGAAACAAAAAGACAGGCTGAGTTTGCAAAACTGCAAATAACGTGCCTGCGCCGGTCTCGCCGCCTGTCTGCCGCCGCTGCTGAAAAGCAGGTGATTTCAAAGCGCAGGCTCTGCGCATCTCGAATTTGTCCAACTTGGCACATCTTTTGAATACTCCTTACTGTATCAATGCCGTTTTTGTCAGCATCGTCCTCTTCGCCAAGCAAGGCATGAACCATCCGCACATCATAGACACCACCCTGCGCGAAGGAGCGCAGGCACCGGGCGTGAGCTTCACGCCTGCGGTCAAGCTGGCCATAGTCGCGTGGCTGAAGAAGGCTGGTGTGGACGAGATCGAGCTGGGCACTGCCTCGCCGCTGCATGGCTGGCTGCCGGAGCTGACCGAGAAAGCCCGCGCCATCGTTGATGACAGCTGCCGCCTTGCCCTTTGGTGCCGCTGCAAGGATGAGGACATCGCCTTTGCCGCTGCCTGCCGTCCCGACCTGCTCTCGCTCTCGCTGCCTGCCTCTGACCGCCACCTTGCCGAGCGGCTGCGCAAAGACCGCAGCTGGGCGCGGGAAACGCTGGCGCGCTCTGTCCGGCTGGCCTTGTCGCTGGGCATTGCGCACATTTCTGTCGGGCTGGAAGATGCCTCGCGGGCCGAGCCGGACTTTATCATCGAGCTGGCCACGATTGCCGCAGCCAGCGGGGCAGAGCGCGTCCGCCTGGCAGACACGGTCGGCATCTGCTCGCCAGGCAGCATTGCCACGCTGGTGCAGGCCGTGACAGGCGCGGTCAGCCTGTCAGTGGGCGTGCATTGCCATAATGACTTCGGTATGGCCACAGCGAATTCCATCGCCGCGCTGGAGGCGGGAGCTGCGAGCTTGGACGCGGCAGTGCTCGGCCTTGGCGAGCGGGCTGGCTGCTGCCGTTTGGAAGAGGCCGCAGGCTATCTGGCCTTAGTGCAGGGCGACCGCCGCTACAAGCCTGAACACCTGCCCGCGCTCTGCCGATGCGTGGCCGAGGCGGCAGGCCGGAGCATCGCAGCCAGCCATCCCATCGTCGGGGCGGAGATCTTCACCTGCGAGAGCGGCCTGCACCAGCACGGGCTGTCTGTCTGCCCAGAGACCTACGAGCCGTATGCGCCGGAGCGGGTCGGCGGCAAGCGCAGTCTGCGCTTTGGGGCGAAAACTGGCTTCCGGGCCGTGGCGCTTCAGCTGGAAAAGCACGGCCTGCGCTATAATGACCACGAAATCCGGCGGCTGACCCAGCAGCTCCGCAACAGCAGCACAGCTCTCAGTGTGAGCGAGCTGCTGGGATTCGCGACAGCACATGCGGTTATGCCGCCGCCGTAGGGGCGGTTCGCGAACCGCCCCTACAGACACCGCGCCTGCTCACCAGTGTCGAAGCGCTGACATCACCAGTGAGGAGCGACGCTACACACCAGTGTCCAGCGCGGCCCGACACCAGTGCCGGGAGGCGGACATCACCAGTGTCGAGGAATCCTCCGCACTGGTGACGAGGCCCGCCGCACACCATAGAACCTTGAACCACCCTTTCTAATATGAATGCCGACAACTGCTTGTTCCCATCCTCTCGCTTCACCACTGAGGCCCTGGAGGTCAAGGCGCTGCACCGCATCGTCAAGCTGATCGACTCTGCCGTGCATTTGGACAGTGTGCTTTCCGCCATCCTCAAGGTCTTGCACGACACCCTGCGCATGGAGCGGGCCACGCTCGCCCTGCTGGATGAAGGCGGCGAGCGGCTGGCCATCCGCGCTTCCTACGGCCTGACGGTCGAGGAAGAGCAGCGGGGCGTGTACCGCCTCGATGAGGGAGTCTGCGGCAAGATCTTCAGCTCGGCCTCGCCCTTTATTGTCCCGGATGTGAGCAGCGAGCCGCTCTTCCTCAACCGCACCGGCGCGCGCTCCATGTACAGCAAGACCAAGCTCGCCTTCATCGGCGTGCCGGTGCTGCTCGGCGAGAAGCCGGTTGGCGTGCTCAGTGTGGACCGCCTCTTCGGCATGGAGGTTTCTTTGGAAGAGGACGTGCGCTTCCTCACCGTCTTGGCCACGCTGATCGCCCAGTTCCTCAGCCTCAATCAGGCCATACGGCGCGACCGCCAGCAATTGGTGCAGGAGAACATCAGCCTCAAGGCCCAGCTGCACGAGCGGCACCGCAAGCACCGCATCATCGGCCACTGCAAGGCTATGCAGGAGGTCTTCTGGAGTATCGAGCGGGTCGCGCCCAGTCAGGCCACGGTGCTATTGCTGGGGGATTCAGGCACGGGCAAGGAGATGGCGGCGCAGGCCATCCACGAGGCCAGCCCGCGCCGCGACAGGCCGTTTGTGAAGATCAACTGCGCCGCCCTGCCAGAGGCCCTGCTGGAGAGCGAGTTGTTCGGCCATGAGAAGGGCGCCTTCACCGGCGCAGGCGGCACGCGCATAGGCCGCTTTGAGATGGCGGACAAGGGTTCGCTCTTTTTGGATGAGATCGGCGAGATGCCGCTGCTGCTCCAGTCCAAACTGCTGCGGGTCTTGCAGGAGCAGCAGTTTGAGCGGCTCGGCTCCAACCGCACCATCAGCGTCGATGTGCGGATCATTGCCGCCACCAACGTCAGCCTGGAGCAGGCGGTTGCCGCAGGCAGCTTCCGCAACGATCTCTACTACCGGCTCAACGTGGTGCCCATAGTCCTGCCTTCGCTGAAAGAGCGACGCGACGACATCCCGCTCTTGGTGGATTACTTCCTCAAGCAGAGCAACCTGCGCAACAAGAAGCAATTGCGCATGAGCCGCGACTTCCTTGATGCGATGAGCGCCTACGATTGGCCCGGCAACGTCCGCGAGCTGCAAAACCTGATCGAGCGCTTAGTGATCCTCTCGGCCGATGACCTGCTGCGGCTGGAAGACCTGCCAGACTATTTCTTCGCCCCGAAAGCAGTGATGCTGCCGCCCGCAGCGCAGGCAGCGGCTCCGGCTGTGCCACAGCCGCAGGACATGCCGCAGCGGCGCAAGTCCTTGGAGGACATGGAGCGGGAGCAGGTCGAGGAGGCCCTGATGCGCCACGGCTGGGTCCAGGCGCGGGCCGCGCGCGAGCTGGGCCTGACGCAAAGGCAGATCGGCTACAAGATCCAGAAGTTCGGGCTGGTCAGGCCGGATTTCGCGCGGCAGTGAGGGGCAGAAGCGAAATATCCCGCTTTTCAGAGAACGGTTAAGATTGGATGAGCATGAACGAGCTTTCAGTTTTCGCCGGGCAGCAGAGAATGGAGGCAAGGCGATGAAATCAGAAAGGATGCAGCTGTGACGCGCTGAAAGCCAGCGTTCAGGAGGGGTTCGGATTCTGCTGAAGCGCAAAGGGGTGAAAATCCGCAGTCTGCCCGGCAGCAGCCGCGAAGAGGCAGGCGGCGGCAAATCGGCCTGTATCGTTTTTGACGGCCCAGACAGTTTTCAGGTAAAAGGATGGGGTCTGTCATTTCTTTCCTCATTTGCCGCCGACCGCCGGAACAACGCCTCCATGCTGTGGGAAACCGTCAAGAAAACTTTGTCCGCCGCGCTGCCTGAAAGCGAGTTCAGCCTCTGGATCACCCCGATCGCCTGTGTGCGGGAGACGAATCAGGTTTTGGAGCTGGCCTGCCCGGACCGCCTCTTCTGCGCTTGGATCAGAGACCGCTACCTCAAGCTGATTGAGGCCAGCCTGAGCAGTTTGACCGGCAGCCCGCCCGCAGTCTCGCTGACTGTCGCCGCTGCACCGCAGCAGGAGCGGAACGGCTCTGGCCAGCTCCGTCTGCCGGGGATGAGCACCTTCAAAGCCTCAGTGCGCTCGCTCCATCCCGGCTACACCTTTGAGCAGTTCATGGTCGGCCAGTCTAACCTGATGGCTCGCGCCGCCTGCCGGGCCATCGCCGACGCGGACATGTCCTTCGGCAGCAGCCTCTTCCTCACCTCCGGCACCGGTCTGGGCAAAAGCCACCTCACGCAGGCCGTGGTGCATCAAGTGATGCGCAGTGCGCCGCAGACCCGTCTGCATTACCTCACCGCCCAGCAGTTCTCTGCCGAGATGGTCAAGTGCATCCGCGAGAACAGCATGGAGCAGTTCTCTGGCAAGTTCATTCAGGGCTGCGACCTGCTTCTGATCGAGGATGTCCACACCCTCAGCGGCAAGACCAAGACGCAGGAAGAGCTGAACAACATCCTTGATTACCTGATCAAGGCGGGCAAGCGGGTCATCCTCACCTCGGCAGTGGCACCGCGCGCACTCAGCGGCGTGGACGAGGACTTCCGCTCCCGCATGAGCTCCGGCTTAGTCACGGACATCAAGGCCCCGGACTACAGCACCAGATCAGCGATCATCCGGCACAAGGCCGCTCTCGGCAGCCTGCCGCTGGGTGATGAGCACGTCCATCTGCTCGCCGAGCATTTGCAGGGCGACATCCGCCGCATAGAGAGCGCGCTGCTCGGCCTGCGGGCCAAGGCCAGCCTCTGCAACGCCCAGCCGGACATGGACATGGTGCGCGAGGTGCTGGAGGGCTTAGTCAGCATGGAGCAGGAGAAGAGCAAACGCCTCAGCGGCGAGTCCATCCGCGAGGTGGTGAGCAGCCAGTTCCGCGTTTCTGTTGACGAGCTGCTCTCCCGCTCGCGCAAGCAGGCGGTCTCCTTCCCCCGCCAGATCGGCATGTACCTGACCCGCAAGTACACCGAGGAGTCCCTTGCCAACATCGGCAGCCTCTATAACCGCGACCACTCCACTGTGCTCTACGCCATCAAGACGGTCAGCCGTGACATCGTCCAGAAAAGCAGTGTCCGCCAGCAGGTGGAGATGCTGACCGACAAGCTGGGAGCATGACGCGCAATTCCACCTCAATGCTCCTGCTCCAGCTCCCGGGCCATCCGCATCCCTTGCTCGACATCGACATGGAAGAGCAGCGCGGCTCCGGTAATGAACAGCGCAATCAGGGACAGGATGCCCGTGCGCGGGTCGCCTGAGACCATACCCACCCAGCCCATCAACAGAGGGCCGATGACGGCGGCGAACTTGCCGAGCATGTTGTAAAAACCGAAGAACTCTGCGGCCTTGTTTTGTGGAATGATGCGGGCGTAGAGAGAACGGCTGAGGGATTGCACGCCGCCCTGCACGAGGCCGATGCCCACAGCGAGGATGTAAAATTCGCTTTGTTGTCGCATAAAGTAGGCCCAGATCGTGATCAGGACGTACACCCCTATGCCGATCAGAATGCCGGTCTTCGCGCCCAGCCGCTCACCGAGCTTGCCAAAGGCAATGGCCGCTGGAAAGCCGACAAACTGGGTGATCAGTAGCGCAGTCATCAAACCGGCTGGCTTCAGGCCAATGGCCATGCCGTAGTCCACCGCCATGCGGACTATGGTATCCAGCGCGTCGATATACAGCCAGTAGCCTGCAAGGAACAGCAGCACGGCCTTCAGTTTGCGGATTTCTGTAAAGGAGCGGGCGAGCTGCCTGAAGCCGTCCATGACCATGCCCAGGCCGGGCCGCTCCGGCTGACCTTGGGCCTCATCCACAAAGAGCAGCACCGGCAGCGAGAAAACCGCCCACCAGAGAGCGACAATGATATATGACCAGCGCACCGCCTCTGCCGCGTCGGTGAGGCCGAAGAGCTGCGGCTGCTGGGTCATGAAGATATTGAAGGCGAATAGAATGCCGCCGCCCAGATACCCGAAGGAGAAGCCCAAAGCGGAGACGAAGTCCACCTTCGTCGGCCCGGCCACATCAACCAGGAGCGCGTCATAGAAGATGTTGCCGCCAGAAAAGCCTATTGTGGCCAGCACATAGAGGACAGCCGCCAGCTCCCAGTTGCCTTTGCTGACCAGATGCAGGCTGGCGGTCATCACGACACCAAGGAAGGAGAAGAAGAGGAGGAAGCGTTTCTTCGCGCTGCCCCGGTCGGCGATGGCCCCAAGCACTGGAGCGGCAGCGACGATGAGCAGGCTGGAGATGGAGTTGGCTGCTCCGAGCCGGAAGGTGCTCTCCACGGCGGAGCTGCCTGCGCTCCAGTATTGCTTGAAGAAGACCGGAAAGAAGCCGGCCATCACTGTGGTCGCGAAAGCAGAGTTGGCCCAGTCGTACAAGGCCCAGGAGATGACCTGCTTGCGGTTGTAATCAGGCTTGTTGTCCATGTCTGTCACCGGCGTGACGTAGTTGGTGTTGACGGTCGGACGGCATCAGGCAACATGGCGCCCTCCTTGCTCACAGTCCCGCCTGCTTGCAGGCTTTGTCGAGGATGGTGTTCTTGTTGCCCTGAACCTTTTCAACCAGCCGGGCGCGCTCGCACTCCCATTTGTCCACCGGATCCATCTTGTTCCACGCCTCAAAGAGCTTGATGTTCGACTGCGCGATCACGCCGCGCCCGTAAGCCGCCTCCATGTACATGTAAGTGCGGGCGATGTCGCCGAATTTGTCGTCCGGCGGCTCCGCGATGCGGTCTTCAATCTCCATGTTGCATTTCCCGTACTCGCGCTTCTCGCCCGGAATCATGTCGAAGCGGTAATTGCTGCGGTCGCCGTTGACCTCGCCGATCGCAGGCACAAGATTGTACATGTCCGCCTCCATCAGCTGAAAGAGCTTGCTGGTCTTGCTGGCGCATTCACGCCCTTTGAACTGCTCGCCATTCTTTTTGACACATTTGGGATGGCCGTCGCGCCATTCAGCAAAGCTCTGGCCGAAAGACTCTGCCGCGACAATATGCTCCCATTCAACCCGGTTCGCCCGCTCCTCGTTTTTGCGGAAGCGGAAGCCGCTTCTCCTGTGGTCGAGATTGAAGTCCTCGTCAAAGGCACTGCCGCAGTAAAACTCAGTGAAATGCCGGGCGTTGACGTAGAGCTTCTTCAGCTCCCGCTTGGAACGGTCAAAGGTGGCGATGCTGCTGTTCCCTTCTGTCTGAGGGAGGCCGCTCATTTTCACCCCTGCCGCCTCGACCGGCTCACCGCCGCCTTGCTCAGGGTAGAAAATCGAATGCAGCTCCTGCGGGATGTAGCCGCGCAGGAATTCCGGCGCATTGCCGGTGAAGAGCAGGAAGGCCGCAGCGGCGGCGACCACCAGCACAGTGACAATCAGGTTTTTCTGCGGCTGTTTCTTTCGTGCGGCCATGCTTTGAATCCTCCTTTTTTCGTGTTGTGTTTCGCAGCCTGCGCGCAAACATTGCGGCCAGCGGCGGCAGAGAAAAGAGTACACCGAATGCGCGGCGGAACACAACCTGTTTGTCAGGCGGATTGAACCCGCTTTTCCCGTCGGGTTGACGGCCCGGCGGCGGTAGGGTATGCTTTTTCATACAGTCCTGCAACTGCTGACCATCTTTTCTGCCACCTTGCGCCTATGACCACCTTCCGCTGGTTCAAATACGCCGTCATTGTCGGCTGGTTGCTTCTGCTGCTCCTGCTGGCGCGGCGGGATTTCTTCATCGCCGCGCTGGACAGCGGCGAGCAGGCCGTCTTGCTTCAGGCCAAATATCAGCAATATTACGGCGTGCATCTGAACGCCAAACGCATCGGCTGGGTGATGGAGGACGTGCGTCCGGTTGACGGCGGCTACCGCATCCGCCAGCAGGCTTCGCTGAAGTTGAAGGTGATCAACAGCGTGCAGCCGGTGGACATGGATTTGCATGCGGAGTTAGACAGCGGGATGCGGCTGAAGAGCTTCCAGTTCACCTTCAGCTCGCCTTTTTACAGCACCAAGGCCGAAGGAAAGACCGAGGGCCGCGCCGTGCATTTCACCTTGGACACAGGCCGGACAGTGATCAAGGACACAGTCACCCTGCCGGAAACGCCCCTGCTGCCGCTCAACCAGCGCGGCTATCTGCTGGCCAAAATGAGCAAGGCGGGCGAGAAGCTGAAGGCTCCCTTCTTTGATCCCTTCTCGCTGACCAAGCGCGAGTCGGTCATCACTTACAAAGGGCCGGACAAGGAGCTGGTCAGCGGGCGTATTTACAACCTGCATGAGTTCACCGAGTCCTACTCCGGCATGACCACCCGCTTCTGGCTCGATGAGCAGGGCAAGGTCATCAAGGAGGAGTCGCCTGCGGGCTTTGTCTTCGAGGCCGAGCCGAAGTTCAAGGCGATGAACATCGAAGCGGGCGGCGACGAGCTGCTGGCGGCGGTGGCGGTGCAGTATTCAGGCGCATTGCCGCCGGAAGACAGCGCGGCAGCGATCTATCAGCTCCGTTTTCCCGCTGAAGCTGAGGTGGAGCTAAACGGCGGGCGGCAGCAGTTCGCCGACGGCAGGCTGACGGTGCGCAAGGAGGCGTTCCCGCCGCAGGCCGACGGCCCGGAAGACTGCGGCGCAAATGCGGCCTATCTGCGCGGCAGCCGCTATGTGCAGGCCGAGGATAAAAAAATCATCGCCAAGGCCAAGGAGATTATCGGCGATGTGACCGATCCCGTCCAGCAGGTCAAACTGCTGACTGACTGGGTGTATGCGAACATCGAGAAACGGCCCGTGATCGGCCTGCCTGACGCGCTGACCACGCTGGACAGCCGCCTCGGCGACTGCAACGAGCACGCGGCCCTCTTCGCCGCCCTCAGCCGCAGCCTCGGCATCCCGACCGCCATCGCCGCCGGTGTGACCTTGCAGAAAAACGCCTTTTATTATCACGCTTGGAACGAGGTTTGCATTCAAGGGCAATGGATTAGCTTGGACACCACGACCAAGCAGCTCCCGGCGGACATTTACCATCTCCGCTTCACCCGCGCCGACGTGGAAGGCCAGATCGCCATCGGCGGACTGCTCGGCAAGCTGGAGATAGCGATTCCGCAGGAGAACAACTAAGCAATCATGATCACAAAACTCGTCGCGTCGAATTACCGCAGCTTGGGCCCCAGCACAAATTTCCAGCCAGGCAGACTGTCTTTTCTCATCGGCCAGAACGGCTCAGGCAAATCCAACATTCTTGATGTGCTTTCTTTTGTCCGCGACGCAGTCAAGCATGGCTTACCTGCGGCCATCTCCAACCGCAACGGCATTGACAGCGTCCGCCGACGCAGTCATGGCCGACCTTTTGATGTGCAGATCGAATTGGAGCTGACAATTGATAGCAGCCCATATAAATATGGTTTTGTGCTGACCGGCGACCGTCTTGAAGAATACAGAGTTAAATCCGAGCAAATCGTTGCAAGTGAGCACAATAAAGGCACCCAGGAATTTCGGCGCATTGGCAATGAATGGAATGGACCGGACGGTGCTGCTCCATACATGGATGAGCAGTCGCTGGCATTGACAGCTCTTGGCGGAACCAAGCTGTTCAAGCCATTAGTTGATTTTCTCTCCGACATCACGGTGTATTCGATTTTTCCCGACAAGCTGCGGGTGCCGCAAAGTTTTGACTCCAGCCGCCCTTTGAAAGAGCATGGCGAGAACTGGGTTTCGGTTCTGCGCGATCTGATCAGGCAGGAAGAGGTCAAAGACGACATGGTGGCCGGGCTGCACAAGCTCACCGGCGACATTGAGGACATCCGGGTGAGCAGGGCGGCTGGCTATCTGATCGCCGAATTCCGGCAGCAGGCGAAATCAAAGAAAGAAAAACGCTGGTTCGACGCGGCCCAGCAGTCAGACGGCACGCTCCGGGTCGCCGGACTGCTCACAGCCCTGCTGCAAACTCCGCACCTGCCGGTCATCGGCATTGAAGAGCCGGAGCTGACCGTGCATCCCGGCGCATTGCCCATGCTCTACGACTATTTGCGGCAGACGAGCGAGGTATCGCAAATTTTTGTCACCACACACAGCCCGATCATTCTTGATGTGGTTGATGTGCGGAACGATGCGATTTTCGTGGTCAGCCGCGCTGACGGCAAGACGGACATTCATAAAATGACTGAAGCGCAGCTGCAACCTGTGCGCGACAGCCTGCTGCGGCTTGGCGACTTGTTCATTGCCGGAGATTTGCAGCCGCAGCGGCTTTTCTGACAGTTGCAGGGAGAATGAATTGACCGCCAAGAAAGGTTATCTTCTTGTTGAAGGGCATGGCGAAGTGGAGGCGGCGCAGAATCTTGTTGTCCGCGTCAGCCAGACAGTCGGCCTATATCTGCCGTGGAGCAAGCCGCTGCGCTGGCCAAACCTGCATCAATGGCAGGGCAGAAGAACTGGCGGCATCAAAGCGGGCGCGGAGCTGATCCGTTCCAAGCCGGACGCAGGCGCGCTGCTGATACTCCGCGACGAGGACGACCGGTGCCCCAAGCAGCTTGCGCCAGAAATGGCGCAGCAGCTACGGACGCTCAATCTGCCCTTTCCTACAGCCTATGTCCTGCTGCACCGCGAATACGAGGTGCTTTTTCTTCCCTGCCTGAGCAAAATGGGCTTCCCGGCATGGGACAAGGATTCTTGGGAAGCCCACCGGGGCATCAAAGAATGGCTTTCTGCGCAGCTACCGAAAGGCAGGGCGTACAAACCTTCTGTCAGCCAGCTTGCCATGACGCAAAAAATTGATCTCGACATGCTGCGGGCCGCCGATGTTCCTTGTTTTGGCAGCTTGGAAAGAGGGCTGGCCTTTCTGGCCGCGCATCTGGCGCAGCCGGGGCTTGTGTATCCAATCTAAGCGGGACGCATTCCCATCCCGTTCCACAACCAAGCAGCCTGAAAAACAAAGAATGCGTGAAATAATCCTCGGCACTGCCGGTCATGTTGACCACGGTAAGACCAGCCTAATCCGCGCCCTGACCGGCATTGACACCGACCGTCTGAAAGAGGAGAAAGCGCGGGGGATCACCATCGAGCTTGGCTTCGCCCATCTTGATCTGCCCTGCGGCCACCGCCTCGGCATCGTGGATGTGCCTGGCCATGAGAAGTTCGTCCGCAACATGGTGGCGGGCGCAGCAGGCATGGATATGGTGGCTTTTGTCGTGGCAGCGGACGAGGGCATCATGCCGCAGACCAAAGAGCATTTTGACATTTGCCGCCTGCTCGGTCTCCGCGACGGCCTGATCGTCCTAACCAAGAAGGACATGGTTGAACCAGACTGGCTGATCATGGTGCAAGAGGAAGTGCGGGAATTCTTCAGCGGCAGCTTTCTTGAGAACGCGCCGCTCATCCCGGTTTCCTCTGTTACAGGCGAAGGCATAGAGGAAATCAAGCAGGTGCTGGACGCAAAAGTCCGGGCAATCAACTTTCAGGAGGAATTCGGCCCGTTCCGTTTGGCCGTTGACCGGGTCTTCTCGATGAAGGGCTTTGGCACGGTGATTACTGGCAGCTCGCTTTCCGGGCGCATCGCAGCGGGCGAAGATCTCACCTTTTACCCCGGCGGCCTGACGGCGAAAATACGGGGCATTCAAGTGCATGGTGCCGCGCGCGAGCTGGTCGAAGCCGGGCATCGCACGGCCATCAACTTGCAGGGTATTGATAAAGAGCAGATCAGCCGGGGCGACATGGCTGCCGCGCCCGGCTCAATGCTTGCTTCCACCCTTTTAGATGCTGATTTGCACTATTTAAAGGGGAATAGTAAAAAGCTGAAGAACCGCAGCCAGGTGCGCCTGCATGTCGGCACACGGGAGATTGTGGGCCGGGTCGTGCTGCTGGAAAAGGACGGTTTGGATCCGGGCGAAGATGCGAACATTCAGCTCATTCTCAAAGAGCCGGTCACGGTCTGGCCGGGCGACCGCTTTGTCATCCGCAGCTATTCGCCTGCGGTCACTCTCGGCGGCGGCGTGATCCTCAATAACTTCCCGCCCAAGCGCAAACGGGCGGCGGAGCGCGACCGCCAGCGCAGCCGCGAGGTCTTTGCAGTCTATAAGAACGGCGGCCTGACCGAAAAAATCCTGCTGCTGCTTGAGGAAAGCGGCGTGCAGGGCATCACTGCCGAGCAGCTGGCAGCTCGGCTCGGCCTTTTTGGCAAGCGGCTGAAGAAGCAACTCGAACAGCCCATCTCAGCCAAGAAAATACTGGTGGTGGAAGCGGACAGCCAGCGGCTTGTGGCGGCTTCTGTGGCCGATAAACTGGCTGAAGCCATCCTGGCCTTGCTCGGCAAATACCATCGCGACAATCCAATCAAAAACGGCCTGGCCACGGAGGAACTGCGCTCTAAGCTCAAGCCGCCTGCTGATCAGAGGCTCTTTCAATATTTGATCAGCAGCCTGAGCAGACAGGGCCGCATCGTCCAAGAAGGGGCTGAAGTGCGACTTGCCGGGCATCACATCACCCTGCAAGTGGATGAGCAGGCCATGCAGAACAAGATAGGCCGCGTTTATCAGCAGGCTGGCTTGGAACCGCCCCTGCTTAAGGAGGTGCTGGCCTCCTTATCTGAGTTTCCAGAGAAACGGATTCAGCAGGTCATGGATTTGCTGCTCCGGCAAGGCGTGTTGGTCAAAGTCAATGAAAGTCTGATCTTCCACAAAGAAGCTCTGAACGCGCTGGCCGACAAGATGACCGCCTTCATGCTCAAAGAGGGCGAGATTGACGCGCCTCGCTTCAAAGATCTGACCGGGTTGTCCCGCAAATTTTCCATCCCTTTGTTGGAGTATTTCGATAAAATCAAGCTGACCATTCGGGTCGACGACAAGCGGGTGCTGCGGAAACGCTGAATGCCAACAGCTGCGCCAGATGTCTTTTTCACCACATGAGGTCTTGCCGTGAAGCTCCTGCTCAATCTCCTGCTTGCCTGTCTGCTCCGCCTCCGCTACCGCATCCGCGTTTCCGGCCTGCGGGCAATCAAGAAGAGCCGCCGCGATGACCGGCGGCCCATCCTCTTTCTGCCCAACCATCAGGCCCTGATTGACCCGGTGATCATCACCAGCCTGCTGTTCAACGCCTTCGCGCCAAGGCCGCTCGCTGATGCGGGTCAGACCAGCCACCCGCTTTTCCGCTGGCTGATGGCCGAGCTGCGGGCGATCCGCATCCCGGATCTCAACACCAGCGGTCAGCAGGTCAAGGAGCAGGTTTTTGCAGGGATTGAGGAGATCATCGCCGCGCTCAAGCAGGGCGACAGCGTCCTGCTCTACCCTTCGGGGCGGATCAGTCGGGGCAATATAGAGCTGATCGGCGGCAACAGCGGCGCGGCCACGATCGTTCATGGTGTGCCGGAGGCCCGGATTGTCATAGTCAGACTGCGCGGCCTCTGGGGCAGCCGCTTCAGCCGGGCGCGGGGCATTCCGTCTTTGCTGAAAGACATCGGCAAGCTGACGCTGGCGGTGCTGGCGAACGGCATTTTCTTCATGCCGAGACGCAAGGTTGAGATTGAATTTGTCGAGCCGGATGGTTTCCCAGCCCGCAACGCAGGCAAGCAGGTGATCAACCGCTATTTGGAGGATTTTTACAACCAGAATCCTGACCGGCACACCGAAGTGCCGCTGTACTGGTGGCAGGGCTATGCGCCGATCTATCACGAGGAGCGGCAGGCCGAGTTTGCGGACAAGGACACCGGCAAAATTCCGGCAGCCACCCGCGCTTTGGTCATCGACAAGCTGCGCGAGCTGGCGGGCGCGCCGGACATCGCCGAGAGCGACAGCCTTGCCGCTGACCTTGGCTTGGACAGCTTGGTGCTGGCGGAGTTCGGCGCATGGCTTCAACAGGAGTTCGGCGTGGCGGCGGACAATCTTGAAGCCCTAAAAACCGTGGCCGACTGCATTTTGGCTGCGGGCGGCATCATGCCGACGCTCGCTGGCGCGGAGCTGAAGCCGGTCTCCGCCGCCTGGTTCGCCCCGGCCGAGGCACGGACGCTGTCCATCCCCGACGGCGCGAACATCGCCGAGCTGTTTCTGCGGCAGGCGGAGAAGAATCCTGATCAGGTCATCCTTTCCGATCAGCTTCGGGGCGACAAAACGTGGCGGCAGCTCGTCTTGGCCATTGATGCCCTGCTGCCGGAGATTGAGCAGCTGCCGGGCCAGCGCGTCGGCATCATGCTGCCCGGCTCGGTCAGCGCGGCGGTCACGTGGCTGACCGTAATTTTCAGCGGCAAAGAGCCGGTGATGGTCAACTGGACCAGCGGCGTGGCCAACATGAAGCACTCGCTCGGCGTGGTCGGCGCGACGCAGGTGCTCACCGCCAAAGCCCTGACCAGCCGCCTGGCCGCGCAGGGCATCGAGCTGGAGCAGGTCGGTGTGCAGTGGCTTTATTTGGAAGACATCGCCGCCCGCATCACGGCTGGGCGCAAGATAGCCTCACTGCTGAGGAGCCGTTTTTCTTGGAGCAAGCTGCGGCAGGCCAAGATTGCTGAGAACGCGGCTATCCTCTTCACTTCCGGCTCCGAGGCGCGACCGAAGGCAGTGCCGCTCACGCACGCCAATTTCCTCGCCAATCTGCGCGACTTCTCGCAGATGCTCTCGCTTTCATCGAACGACCGCCTTTTAGGCATCCTGCCGGTCTTCCATTCGCTCGGCCTGGCCGGAACCGTGATGCTGCCGCTCTGCGCAGGACTGCGCACGGTCTATTGGCCCAACCCGACTGAAGGCGCGATGCTCGCCAAGATGACTGAAGCCTACGGCGCAAGCGCACTTATCACCACGCCGACCTTTCTCAGCGGGATGCTGCGGGCAGGCACGGCGGCACAGCTCCACTCTCTGCGCCTGATCTTCTCTGGCGCGGAAAAATGCCCGGACCATGTCTTCGCCGCTCTAAAAGAAAAATGTCCGCAGACCCTGCTCTGCGAGGGATACGGCGTGACTGAGTGCTCGCCGGTGGTTTCGGTCAACTCGCTCACGGATCCCAAGCCGGGCACAATCGGCAAACTGCTGCCCTCAATGCGTCATGTCCTCATTGATGTGGAAAGCGGCAAGCCAGCGGCTCCGGGCAAAAACGGGCGGCTCTTGGTGCGCGGCCCGAATGTATTTTCAGGCTACATCGGCGAGGCCAAGTCGCCCTTTGTTGCGTTTGACGGCCAGCAGTGGTATGACACCGGCGACCTGATGTTTGAACGCGACGGGGTGCTGGTCTTTGCCGGGCGGCTGAAACGCTTTGTCAAGCTGGGCGGG
This sequence comes from Candidatus Electronema sp. JC, assembly GCF_048287365.2. Lineage (NCBI taxonomy): Bacteria > Pseudomonadati > Thermodesulfobacteriota > Desulfobulbia > Desulfobulbales > Desulfobulbaceae > Candidatus Electronema > Candidatus Electronema sp. JC. Next base: position 30,753 of record NZ_JBLWEM020000041.1, read on the forward strand.
GAGATGATTTCGCTGCCTGCGATTGAGCAGGCTTTGGAGACGCGGCTTCCGGCTGGCGAGGGGCCGGTGCTGGCCGTAGCCGCAGCTGGCGACGAGCAGCACCCGGAATTGGTGCTGCTGACCACCTTGGCCGTCGAGCGGCAGGAGGTCAACCAGATCATCCGCGAGGCCGGGCTGTCGCCGCTGCACAACATCCGGCAAGTGCGGCAGGTCGAGACGATTCCGCTCCTCGGCAGCGGGAAGATTGATTACACAGGAATCAGCAGGATGGTGCGGGAGGACGGCTGTTTTTGATTTTTTTCAGGCAAGCGGCAGGAATATGTGCATTTTCCGCCGAAACATGGTAAATAAACCGGTGCCGCTGAAATGTCCCTTCCTAACATACTCTGCGAGGACAACACCATGTACAGCAAGCTCTTTTTCGCCCTTCTTCCTGCCGCTCTGCTTGGCTCCGCCGCGCTGGCCCACTCCCAGCCGCCGCCTCCTGCGGCAGCGGTTTTTCCGCCTCCGGCGGCAGTCGCCCCGGCACTGCCGACGATGACCGGGCCGCCGTCCGCAGCAGGGCCGGTCGGGCCGGCCTTCATCGTGGAGTACAACACCGATCTGCCCGGCAGCGACCTCCGGCCCGGCTTTCCGGTCGGCGATTTCGGCCAGTGCATGAACGCCTGCGTTGAAGATCCCGGCTGCCGCGCCTTCACTTGGGTCAAGCCGCACGAGCAGCCGCCGCGCCGCGACAACGCCAGCCCGCTCTGCTGGCTCAAAGGCTCGGCGCCGAACAAGATCATGAATCCGGGCATGATTTCCGGCATCAGACGGTAAGCTCCGCCCCGCCGCCGCTCCTGCGGCGGCTTATTTTTCCTCACTGTCCGCCCGGACAGCTTTTTCCTTTTCTTGACTTGCATTGCAGCCGCTTTATAGTGTAGCCTGACAGTTTTCAGCTGCAATGAGCCACCTATCCGCCAACCCGAATCACGCACGATGACAGCTTTGCTCAACAAGGGCCGCTGCGCAGCAGGCGGGCGGAATGCCGCCGCTGCGTCCAAAACCGCTCTGCGCCGCCTTCTTCCGCTGCTTGCCGCCGCCTGGCTGCTGCCTGCCGCCGCTTCAGCCGGATCTGCAACCCGGTTCATTTCGGCCAACATTGACGTGCCGGTGCGGCGCGGAGCTGGGGATAATTACAAAATTATCAAGATGGTCCGCGTCAACGTCAAAAGCGAGCTGCTGGCGGAGAAAAATGGCTGGGCCAAAGTCCGTTTCGAGGACGGCGACGAAGGCTGGCTGCCGGAGCATCTGCTCACCGCTGCTGCGCCGCCGGTGGAGGATGCCAAGATGTTCCGTCAGCAGAATGAGCAGCTCAGAAAAAAAAATGACGATCTGAGCATGGAGCTGACCGCGCTGAAGGAGCATCAGGACAGCGAGAGCGAAAAACTGGCCGACTGCGTTGCCGCGCAGAACAAGCTCAAAGCGGAACGCCGGGCGGCTGAGGACACCGGCAAGCTCTTCTGGTTCCTCGCGGGCGGCGGCGTGCTGCTGCTGGGCTGGCTGCTGGGCCGTTTCTCGCACGGCTCTCCGCGCAAAAAAAGCGGCCTCAGCATCCGCTGATTTTTTCTCCACGACACACACCATGCAACGGATACGCTCAACGACTATTCTGGCGGTGCGGCATAAAGGCGAGGTGGTCATGGCCGGAGACGGCCAGGTCTCGCTTGGCCAGACCGTGATCAAGCACCAGGCCCGCAAGGTGCGGCGGCTGCATCATGACAAGGTGATCACCGGCTTCGCCGGCTCTACCGCCGACGCGTTCACGCTCTACGACCGGCTGGAGCAGAAGCTGGAGCAGTTCAACGGCAGCCTGATGCGGGCCGCTGTGGAGCTGGCTAAAGACTGGCGCACGGACAAGATGCTCCGCCGCCTTGAGGCGATGATGATTGCTGTGGACAGCAAATATTCACTTCTGCTCTCCGGCAGCGGCGACGTGATTGAGTCGGACAGCGGCATCTTGGCGGTCGGCTCCGGCGGGGCTTTCGCGCAGGCGGCGGCCACGGCCCTGATCGCTCATTCCGCTTTGGATGCGGAGGCTGTAGCCCGCGAGGCGATGAAAATCGCCGCCTCCATCTGCGTTTACACCAATGACAACCTGATCGTGGAGAAGCTGCTGGCAGCTCCGCAAGGGTGATTTTTCGATTTTCGAGCAACCACGCATGAACCCATTGAATTCCCTCACCCCGAAGCAGATTGTGCAGGAGCTGGACCGCTACATTATCGGTCAGAACGAGGCCAAACGCTCCGTGGCCATCGCCCTGCGCAGCCGCTGGCGGCGGCAGCAGGTGCCGCCGCCGCTCAACGAGGAGATCGCGCCGAAAAACATCATCATGATCGGCCCCACCGGCGTGGGCAAGACGGAAATCGCCCGGCGGTTGGCGCATCTGGCGCAGTCGCCCTTCCTCAAGGTGGAAGCGTCGAAATTCACCGAAGTTGGCTACGTGGGCCGCGATGTCGAGTCCATGATCCGCGACTTGGTGCAGTTAGCCTGCAACATGGTCGCCAAGGAGGAGGAGGAGGGTGTTGCCGCCAAGGCCGCTGCGGCGGCGGAAGAGCGGCTGCTGGATCTGCTGCTGCCGCCGATTCCGGCCCCGAAGCCGGGCAGCGGAGAAGAAGGCGGGGTGATCGCCCTGCCGTATGAAGACGAGAGTCTGCGCAACAGCATGGACAAAACCCGCGAAAAGCTGCGCCGGATGCTGCACAGCGGCGAGCTGGACGAGCGCACTGTGGAGCTGCAAGTGGCTGCAAGCCGCGCGCCGGGGCCGGTGGTCGAGGTCTTCTCCGCCTCCGGCCTAGAGCAGATGCAGTCCTCTTTGCAGGAGGCGTTCTCCAAGATTTTCACCGGCCAGAAGGAAGAGCGCAAGGTGCGCGTGCCTGAAGCCTTGGAGTATCTGAAGAAAGAAGAGGCGCAGAAATTAGTGGACAGCGGAAGCGTGGCTGAAAAGGCGGTGCGCCGCACCGAGCAGACCGGCATCATCTTCTTGGATGAGATCGACAAGATCGCCTCGCGCGGCGGCGGCGGCCATGGCCCGGATGTCTCGCGGGAAGGCGTGCAGCGCGATCTGCTGCCCATCGTCGAAGGCTCGACCGTGACCACCAAATACGGCCCAGTGCGCACCGATCACATTCTGTTCATAGCTTCCGGCGCGTTTTACACCAACAAGCCTTCGGATTTGGCCCCTGAGCTGCAAGGCCGCTTTCCCATCCGGGTCAATCTCAACGCGCTGGGCGAAGAAGAGTTTTTCCGCATCCTCACAGAGCCGAACAACGCCTTGGTCAAGCAGTACACCGCCCTGATGCAAACTGAAGGAATTGAACTGAAGTTTGATGAGGCCGCTGTGCGGGAAATGGCTCGGATTGCGGCGGAGGTCAACCGCAAGACCGAGAATATCGGCGCGCGGCGGCTGCACACGGTGATGGAGTGCGTGTTAGACAAGCTCTCCTTCGATGCCTCGGAACTGGACGGGCAGACCTTCACCGTGACGGCGGATTACGTCCGGCAGCAGCTGTCCGTCATTTCGGAGAACGAGGATTTGAGCCGTTATATTTTATAACTGCCTGAGAAAAAACATGGATCATCAAAACCTGCCCGGCTTTGTCGCCGCGCTGCTGCGCCCGGAAGCCTATCCGCATCCTGCCGTTGATGTGCGGCTGGTGCAGACGCATATCTCCTTCGTCCTCATCGCGGGCGATTTCGTCTATAAATTCAAGAAGCCGGTCAACTTCGGCTTTCTCGACTTCTCCACCTTGGAGAAGCGGCGGCACTGCTGCGAGCAGGAGCTGCTGCTCAACCGCCGCCTCTGCCCGGAGATTTACCTTGATCTGGTCACGGTGACAGCGGAGGGCCTCAGCGGCTCCGGCGAGGCGCTCGAATACGGCGTGAAGATGGCCCGGATGCCGGAAGAAGGCATGATGGGCAATCTGATCCGGGCGGGCAAGCTGGGCCGCGAGCAGGTGGATGCGGTGGTTGAGCGGCTGATTCCCTTTTATCAGCAGGCGGAGCGCAGCGCGGAGATTGACGGCTTCGGCTTGGCGGACAAGGTGGCGGTCAACATCTTGGAGAACTTCGAGCAAACCCAAGGCTTCATCGGCCAAGGCGCGCTCAGTCAGGCGCAGTTTGACCGCATCTCGGCGTGGTCAAAAGCCTTTCTTGCTGATGAAGAGCGTTTCAAGCAGCGCATCGCAGGCGGTTATATCCGCGACTGCCACGGCGATTTGTATTCGGCCAACATCTGCTTGGCGGACAAAGTCTATATCTTCGACTGCATTGAGTTCAACCAGCGTTTCCGTTATTGCGACGTGGCCAGCGACGTGGCTTTCTTGGCGATGGACTTGGATTTTCACGGCCTGCGCGAGCTGTCCGAGCACTGCATTGACCGCTTCTGCCAGCTCTCCGGCGACAGCGGCCTGCGCGGAATGCTGAACTTTTACAAATGCTACCGGGCCTATGTGCGCGGCAAGATTGGCCTCTTCACCGCAGGCGACCCGGCAGTTGACGAGGCAGTGCGCCAAAGCTGCACCGAGGCAGCGGCCAAGTATTTTGCCTTAGCGGAAAGCTATGCCACCTAATGTGCAACTCTTAAAAAAATGCCCGATCCATGGGGCGCATCCTGTAGAATAGCGGTATCTAAGCCATATTCACAAGGAGCGCGCCATGGACCGGGACAGTTTCATTATCGCTGTTTTTCTGACAGTCTGCAACCA
>NZ_JBLWEM020000042.1:0-16267 GCF_048287365.2 Candidatus Electronema sp. JC
CAGCAGCAGCTCGTCCGCGTCAGCCGCCGCGCCGCGCACTTCTTCTTCAAAAACTTTGGATGTCAGCCGCAGGCCGTTGGCATCCTTGCCGCGTATGATTGCAGTCTTTTTTGCTTGTTCAGTCATAATATAAAATCCGTGTTATGGACAGAAAATGCCGGATGGCTGGTTTTATTCATTCATAATCTGAATGACGCGCTCATCCAAACAGGAACGAAGAAAAGCGTTCATCTGCCGCTGGTCGCCGCTGTCATAAAAAGCCAGCATGAGCTGATTGAATTCCAACTGCCGCTTGGCCGGAAGATTGATCGCCGGAAATCCGTTCTGCAAGAGCAGCCCGTTCATCATGAAACGGCCCATGCGCTTGTTGACATCATAGAAAACCTGGTGCCGCGCCATTGTCAGGAAAAGGAAAATCGCCTGATCGTAAATGTCAGGTTGCTTCTCCACGTCCTTTATCATCTGCGCAAACAGCTCCGGCAACTTGTCTGCTGAAGGCGGCATATACGCTGTTCCCGCAATCGTCACGCCGCCGGAACGAAACTTGCCCCATTCTAAAGCATCATCCTTGGCAGCCAGCGCATGAATGGCGCAGGCTATTTCCGCAGTGACGGCAAATTTATCTTCTTCAATCAACTGAAACAAAAGCCGCCACGCCTGATGCTGATTCAGCGCAACCTGCTGATCACTGACTTTATGACCGCCAACCGTGATGCCGTCGAGCAGGGTTTGTATCTCCGGAAGGGTGTAATTGATTCCCTCCAAGTTGACCGCATCGCAGATGAACTCCGGCAGCATCCGTTTGGCGAGCACGAGAGCCTTGGCTTTGTTGGGCTGCATGTGCCAGAGGGAGTCTTTCATGCCAACGGATCAACGATCTTTAACCCTTCTACCCAATCAAAATCCTTCGCGTTCCGTGTTGCCAAAGTTTGGCGGTGCTCAAGGGCGGTGGCGGCAATCAATGCATCACCTAACGACATCTTTCTCTGCTGCCGGACTGCGATTGCCGTGCTTACGATGACTTGAGTTACGGGCAACACAGTAATTGTGTCGAAAAAACGTTGCAAATAATATCTCTCATCATCTGACAGTTTGTGATACCCCAATGTTTCCAAACAGCTAATAATAGAGCAGCAACATTCATGACTGGAGATGAATGCTTGAAGCAGTTCCTGAAATTCAGGATGAAAAGAATAGATGATGATATTGCTGTCCAGCAGCATCAGCTTTCTCTCCCCGGCAGGGAGCGTTCCTTGCGTATTTCACGCTGCCATTCAGCCGGATTTTCAATATGAAAAAACAGATTCTTTTCTGAAGCCTCTTTCATCAATTGAGCCAAGGCAATTCCGTTAGGCTCTGCTCGTTTTAGCTTGCAATCGCTTTTAATTACTTTGCTTTTTAAAAATTGCACAAAATTAAATGTTTCTTCCTGCAGATCTGGAGGCAATGTTTCTATATCTTCAATTATTTTTTGAGCAATAGCATTCACAGTGGCACTCTTCGTCTGTTGCTGACTTCCTGCTTGATCTGCTGAAAATATTCGTCGATCAGCACACCTGAATCCCTCTGATTTGAGCAAAATCTTCCTCAAACTGAAGCAGCGTTTCGTATTCTCCAGCCCACTTCATACATTCCACTTCATCGCCCATATCCCCCGCTTGGAACGCTTGATAAAAATTCAATGTTTCTATTTTAAACAGTTCCTCGAAATGACGGAGACGACGTTTTGTTTTTTCAATGCCCATCTGAAGCAGACGGATTTCATGATCAAGCGCAGCCTGAATCAGTGGTTTGACATGTGATGCGCTTGGTGAATTAACTATGAGCTGAGTCATGATTATAAGCTATACTATTTATTTTCGCGGTATTTTACATAGTTAGCGTAAATAATTACTATCAAAAAATAGCCATTGTGACAATTCATTGATAGTTTTATTTTTGTCTAACTTGCTATAACTCACCTCACAATGTATATAAGCGTCTTTTTTGTATCGAGGAGGCTTCTGGATGCTGGATTGATATTCTTGCAGTGGGAGAAAATTATAATTAAGCACAATCGTGTCCTCTTTAATATTGAAAAGAATAACGACAACTCTGCCATTTGGATTTTCCAAAAGAGATTTATGCACATCCCAGTATTGAGTTACTGCTTCGATATGTCTGCTTTTCAATTGGATAAATCTAACAGATTGATCCACCTTCAATATCAAATCATACCCAAAAGAATCGGTATGAACACGCATTATTTCGAGCTTTTTATCATGTTTCGACAAGGAAAACATTAATTCAGACAAGAACTGATATTCAATCACTTGTTCTTGGTATTTTGAATCCTGAAGAATAATATTTTTCATTTCGATTCTGCTGTTGCAAAGGTTGTTTGTTCGTGCGCCACGTTGCCGCAGCGCACGTGCTGTTTCCCCCTAACAAATATACTTAATCCCCAGCCGCTGCGCCGCATCCGCGTCATCAATACCGAGCGCATCGGACATGCCGATGGGCAGGCTCTGCGAGCGGCCCAGCGGAGCCATGATCTTCTTCATCTCTATCCTTATGGACGAGAAGACATCAGCCACGCGCTGGGCGACATCATCCGGGTCAAGCCTGCGGTAGAGCTTGGGATTCTGACTGGTGATACCCTTGGGGCAAATGCCGGTGTTACAGACGTTGCAGCGGCCCATCTCGTTGCCAAGACAGCCTGCGCAGGCTTGCATGATGTACTTGCCGACATGCACACCGGACGCTCCGAGCATGATCAGGGCCATGCCGTTCTGGGTGACGTTGCCGTTTTTGCCCACACCGCCTGCGGCAAAGAGCGGAATCTCGTTCTGGCGGCCTTGGGCGACCAAATCCAGATAACATTCGCGCAGGTTGGAGGCAATCGGGTGGCCGGTCGCGTCCATGGACACGTTGTAGGCCGCGCCGGTGCCACCGTCTATACCGTCAATCAGCAGCGCACCCGCGTAGGGATTACGCACCAAATTGTTCAGCACGGACTTAGCCGAAGTGGAGCCGGAAATCTTCGGATAAACCGGCACCCGGAAGCCAAAGGCCATAGACATGGTCTGGATCATCTTCATGACGCTTTCTTCAATCGAATAGAGCGTCTGATGCACGGGCGGCGAAGGCAGGTCAACGCCTTCCGGCACGCCGCGCAGGCGGGCAATCAGCTTGCTGACCTTGAACCACATCAGCAGGCCGCCGTCGCCGGGCTTCGCGCCTTGGCCGTATTTGATTTCAATGGCCGCCGGGTCGCACTGCATCTCCGGGATGGCGCGGATGATCTCATCCCAGCCAAAATAACCGGAAGCGATTTGCAGGATGATGTACTTCAGGAACGGACTGCGCAGCACCCACGGCGGACAGCCGCCCTCGCCAGTGGCCATGACAACGGGAATGCCCAGCACCTCGTTGCAGTAGGCCACGCCTTGGAGCAAGCCCAGCCACATGTTCGGCGAAAGCGCGCCAAAGGACATCGAACCGATCACGAAGGGGAATATCTCGCGGGTCGGCGGAATCCATTCGCCTGCCTGCTGACGGCGGAGAAACTCCTCCGGCGGCAGAATGCGGCCCAAAATGGTGTTGATGTTGAACTCATGCCGCCCAGCATCAAGGGCCGGGTCAGTGAGCATGGAAATGCGGTCAAAGGCGATGCGGTCAAGAATGGTCTTGCCCGGCACATTGCGCCGTCCGCCGCGTTTCCACGCATCTCCCTTCTCATCCATGTGGAAGCGCGAGCGGTGCTCGTTGCTGTTCGGCACCGGGCCTATGGCCTCGTTCGGGCAAACAGAAGAGCACATGCCGCAGCCGATGCACATTTTGGCGATGTCCGTATTCTGGCGGATGCCGACAAAATGGCGGTAGTCGTTGCCGCGCTTCTTCTGGAGGATATCCAGCTTGGGCACGCGCTGCCTGCGGTAGGTCAGGTAAATCGCCTGCTTTGGACAGACCGCCGTGCATTGGCCGCAAAGGGTGCAGCGGTCTTCGCGGTGCTGGATAATCCAAGGCAGGTCGCTGTAGGTCAGGCTGCCTGGCTGAGTGTAAATTGATCGAACTGAGACCATATCTGAAGTTCCTTTCTGTCAGGGGGAATGATGACGGTGTGTTCGCGCATGGGCTGGAAGTCAAGGCTGGGGTCGCGGTCAGGAATCAGGGCTTCCACGCCGCACATCTCCGAGGCGATGGCCCATGCGCCGGGCCGTCCGCCGACTGTGGCTGGCCGCATCTTCTTCTGATCCATGACCAGCAGGCAGCTCTCGTCTGGCAGCGTGCCTATGACCGCGTTCGGCCCGTCAATGATCAGGCGGCGGCAGGCGGTGCGCAGGCCCTTGAGGAATTCGCCCTGCGGATGCCTGTTCAGCTCCTCGGTCTTCAGCGGGGTGATGACGTGCTTGTAGCAGGCCAGCGGCAGATTGAGCTTCTTGGTCACGTAATGAAGAATGTGGGCGAAGACTTCGGAGTCGGACTGATAGCCCATGTAGCCGGGAATCCGTTTGCCTTCGAGCCATTCTTTGATCGGGATGAAGGCGGTGTTCTCGCCATTGGTCATCGTGGCGATGCCCTGAATGAAGAAGGGATGGCAGGCGTAGAGATTGATGCCGTAGTTGGTGTTCTGCCGCCCCTGCGCCATGACCACCCGCGCCTTGATGCGGTTGTCGTTTAGACCCAGCGCGTCGCCGATGTCTAACGGCCAGCCTACTTCTTTGATCATGATCACGTCTGACCAGAAGGAGAACACAGTCAGATCGCCGCCGTGCTGCTCGCCGTCCTTGCGCAGAAAGAGCCGGGTCTGCATCAGCCGGTCTTCCAGCTCCGCCTCGCTGATCCCCTGCGGTTTTTTATAAACCCGGACGATGTACTGATAACGGTCTTTGGCCTCAATCAGGGCGGAGTTGACCTTGAACTGGTGGTCATACTCCTGCTCAAAGCCGCGCTCCTCCATGTGCTGGTGCAGCCGCCGGAAAGCGGCCTCGCTGTGGGCGATGCCGGACAGAATCAGGTGCTCTTCTTTTTTGTAATTGAAATCCGCAAAGCTGACCCCGCGCAGCAGCAGGCCAAGGCCGCTGCCGTCATATCCCTCCTGCATGGCTTCCATGCCGGTCAGAACCTCGTAGGGGGAAAAGGGTATGTCTGCGGTTTTCAGGGCTAATCGACACATAAATGACTCCCGGAAATTCGATGCTGGATGTGCATAAGGCCGGACGGTTCGTTTTCCGGCGGAAAAAGACTTGACAGTACAAAGAAAACTGCGAGCTGTCAAACAGAAAGCGCGGTCAGAGCGGCGGGAGGAGACGCAGGGGGAAAAACCAGACAAGGAAGGCGGCGACGCTGAAAAGACTGAGCAGATGCCGCCAGAGTGTTTTTTTTTCCTGCCGCCGGGACGGGGGCGGCGTGTCTGGCAGCAGCCGTCCTGCGGCGAAAAGGTCGATTTCCTCTGGCGGAGCAGCGGTTGGCGCAGGCGGCTCCGGCTGCCTTTTCTGCCGCTGCTCCCGTGGATCAAAGGCTGACAGAGCCGGAAAGCGCAGCTCCTCCAGCGCGGCCTCGATCTGCTTTCTGCTCCGCCCGTCGGCCTGCCCGGCGTTGTGCAGATCAGCGACCAGGCACATGGTCAGATCAGGGAACTGCCGGGAAAATTCGATCACGCTCCAGAGCTGGCTGGCACTGGGCGCTTTGCCGGAAAGGGTCTGTCCCGCGTCGGCGGCGGATTGTGTTTCATGACTGAGCATGGTGCCTCCTCCCTCCTTGCCGACCGTTCTGCCGCAGCCTTTTTCTCAGACTGGAATCATGTTCTGATCCTTTCGTCCGAGATCACTGCCAGCAGATCGTTTTCCGCGACACGGTAATCAGCGGCAGGGTTGGAGACAAATCCGCCGCCGCGCTGCATCACCCCGATCACGGTCGCGTTTCTGCTGGTCTTCATGGCGACCAGCACCTCAAGATATGTTTTTCCGGCCAGTTCTGCAGGCGCAGACATGGAATGCAGCTCATGGCCGCGCTGGCGGCTGAGAAGGTCGGCCACAATCCCGCTGATGCCATGATTCAGCGCCGCGCTGGCAAGCAGATGGCTGCTCAGCTCGCTGCTGACAATGATTTCATTGGCGTTGGCCCAGCGGCAGTGCTGCTCGTTGGCCTTGCTCATCAGCTCAACCACCGTGTACACATCGCGGTTGATGCTTTCGATGGTCAGGACAGTGAGCACTGTTTTTGCGTCGCGGGCCGCCGGGTCGGCCTGATCGTCGCCCAGCACAATGACCGTCTTGGCTTCGGGCAGATTGGCCTTGCGCAGCGCCTCCTCGTCCGCCGCTCCCCGGATGAAGAAGAGATTGGGATCGTCAACCGGCTTCTCCTCAATCTCAGCCACCAGCACCACCGGACTGTCCGCAGTCTGCGCGTCAGCCCGCAGCTCTTTCAAAATCGCTTTGGCCCGCTCGTTCCACGAGCAGATGATGACATGTCCGGTCGCGGATGACGGCAGCATTCCTTTGTTCTCCTTCATTTTCCTGCTGATCAGCAGCGCGGCGAAGCTGGCGCTGAGAGTGCCCAGCAGGCCGATGCCGCAGAACATGATGACAGCGGCGACAATGCGTCCGCCCTGGCTGTGCGGAGCAATGTCGCCATACCCCACTGTGGTCATGGTGACATTGCTCCACCAGATGCCGTCAGCAAAAGAAATGTCCGCTTCAAGCAGGCTGATCAAAATGCTTGAGCAGAGAACCAGCGCAAAAACAACAGCCAGCAGGTAGAGCAGGTTCTCCCGCAGGAGAAACAGATAAAGCTGCTTCAGCCGCCGCCTCATCGCCGGGCTTTCGCGGCTTGGGAAGAAGTCCCGCTTTTGCCAGCTGAAACGCTTTTCCTTGCCGGAGCTGATTTTTGTGGAGCTGCAACCTTTTGCCGCGCCGTTTTTATTTTTTTCCGGCTGCGGTCTCGGTCGTAGGGGCTGTCCACTTCATAGCTCCTGCCGTCAATCAGCAGGTCAAGATCGCCGTCCTCTTCAAAGCGGTACGTGAACGGAACCGGCGCGGCACCGCCGTGCCGGTTGAGAACATGCTTTCTATCCTGATAAACGACAAGCACCTGATCCGGCGAAAGGTATTTCGCCTCAAACGGCGGCGGCTCCGACGAGCAGCCGACCATGCAGCCTGCGGCGAGGAGCATGGCAATGACGTTCCGCCCGGCGGCGGTTCTGCCTGCTGTCATTATACGCTTTTTTTCCTGAGATGCAAGATGGCTTGTTTCTGGCGAAAAATGCCTTGCAGGCAAGCCTACCACGTTTTTGCGCTCCCGAAAACAGAAAAACCGCCCGCCGCCTACCTCCTCGGCCTGACGAATTCCCGCCAATGCCGCCTCGGCCCGTTGATGTGCCGGTAGAAGTCCAGCCCCAGCCGCCGGAGGATGATCGGCGGCCAGATGCCGGACTCCAGCATGGACGGATTTTTGCGCAGGCGGACAAAGTTGCGCCAGCGCTCCAGCAGCGGGAGCGGGCCGTCCGTGCGGAAGTCGGTGTATTCAAACACGCCGAAGTTTTCCAGATGATAGAGCCGCTCAAAGAATTCTATCTCCTTGCGGCGGGGCGTGAAGACCATGCGGGCATGGCGGCGGGCGAACCACTCGGCATCAGGCGGCTCGCAGCCGGTGCGGAGCAGAGCGCGGTTGAGCCGCGACGCTTCAGCAAAAACCTGCGCTTGAATCGGCGCGATTTTCGTCTTGAACAGGGCGCGCTCCTCCGGCATGTCCAAGGCGGCGATCAGCAGCTCGCCTTGGGCCAAGGGGATGCGCTGCCGGATTTCCCGGCGGTGACCTTCAGGCAGACAGGCAAATTCCTCGGCGGTGAAATAGCCGTCCGCGCTGCCGTGCGAGGCGCCGAGCAGCATCTCGAAAAGCGAGCGGTTGTTGTTGTAGACATTGAAAAAGGGCAGCTCCGGGCGGGTGTTGTCAAAAAGCAGGCCCAGTCTGCGATTGCTCTCCTCCTGCGGCGCGGCGTTGAGATGGCCGATGTAATAGCCCCGCACCGCTGTCTGGCCGCCGAGGATGTGGCGCAGGTTGTCCTGAATGGTGCCTTTCCAGCCGACATCAACTATGGTCAGACCGTCGCGCTGATACGGCACGCCAAAGGAGTCAAGATAGGCGAGAAAATTGCGCCGCTGGCTGCTCCGGCGGACTTCATAGAGCTGGCGGAAGCGGGCGCATTCCAGCAGCTGGCGAAAAACTGGCTGACTGGCGAGATCAGGCAGGCGGGTTTGGAAATCCACCCCGGCCTCGGCGCAGAGGGAGGCGGCCTCGCCTTCCTCAATGTTCAGACTGAGAAGAAAATCGCGGGGCGAGATGTCCCGGTACTGATAGAAAAGGCGGCGGAAGTCCTCCTCCTCCAAGGGCCTGAGCGAGGGAAGAAAAGTGGCTTTGCGCGAAACCATCAGATAATGGCTGCGGATGCTGCCGCCGCCAAACAGCTCCTCCTGCATCAGATCGAAGATCTTTTTCAAGAATTCTCCTTCCTTGGAAAGGAAGAAAACATCTTGGACCTGCCGCTGCTGCACGTCGCGCAGCAGCTTCCACGTGAAGAGCCAGAGGCTGGTTCCGATCTCCTTGAACAGGCCGGATTGCGCCGCCGCCTCGTTGAAGAGCTGCCGCACCCGCTTGGGCGCGGCAAGGTGTTCAGGCCGCCATTGCGCGTAGAATGCCTGCTGCTTAGGATGGCGGAGATGCAGGCAGCGCAGCCCTTTCTCCTGCGCCCGGAACAGATCTGAATGCGGGTTGTCGCCGATCATCAGCACCTGCTTGGCTGTCAGGCTGAAATCACGGCAGACCTTCCAGTACAGCCGCCCGGAACTTTTAGCCAGGCCGCAGTCGGCGGAAACATAGACGCACTCGAACTGCCCGGCAAGACCGAGCTTGTCCAGCATCTGCTCGAACCACCGGCCCGGCAGATAGAAATCCGAGACCAACGCGGTGCGGAAGCCCTGCTGCCGCAGCCAGTCCAGCACCTTGACGGCCTCGGCGCAGGACTGCTGCACCGCTGTTTCAACAGCGGTTTCCATCGCCATGACCAGCCGAGTGAATTCAGCTACGTTCCGCAGCGGCGCAACATTGCCGAGCAGCTCCCGCAGGCGCAGGCGGTAAACTGGAGCGAAGTCAGACAGATAAAACTCCAGCTCCTTGCCTGCGGCGGCGTTCTGCTCGGACAGCTCGCGCTCGATCTGCTGCCGGATGTGGTAGAGCTGCTCCGGCGGCAGCAGGTCATGGAGCAGGAAGCTGTGCAGGCGGGCGGCAAGCTGTTTGGTCTGCTCCGGCTCCACCTCGCGCACAGCCAAGGTGTCGAAATAATCAAAGCAGAACAGCAGCACGCCGTCCTCGGCCTGCTGTTTGAGAAAGCGGCAGATTTGACTGGGAGAGTCTTTGCCGATGATCCAGACCATGCTGCGGCCTGCTGCTGTCTGCTGCCATTTCATTGCTGTCTGCCGCTCCTGTTGCGACACTTTTTACCATAAAGTGCAGGGTGTGCTGCAATGACTCTGTCCGAAAAAGGCGGAAGGTCTCCGCTTTGGCGAAGCAATCGCTCACAGCCTCTTGAGCCGCAGGCGAAGCCGGTGCAGTTTGTCCTCAAAGGGGACGAGCAGGGGAAAAATGATGCCGCCCAGCCGGTGCGAGATCAGCAGCACGAGCAGGCCGCGCAGCCGCGCTCCGCCGCCGAGATTGCCCAGCGGGATCAGTTTGCCGCAGAGCAGAGTGCGGATGATCCGCCCAATTTCGCCTGCGCCCAGATCGTAGTTTTTGCCGGTGATGAATTGTTCTTTCATGAGACAGGTTCAGGTTTTCAGCCGCTCCCGGATCTGGCGGAAAAACAGCTCGGTACGCAGAAAGGGCCGCCAGCGCAGCATGAGAGTGGAGCAGTCCCAGAGCCGTCGCGGGCCGGGCGGCAGTTTTTTGGCCTGATGCTGACCGTGGAAGTCGTCCAAATGCTGCTGCTGGCGGATCGCCTCGATTTCGCTGGTTTTTGGGAAGGCGAGGCGGGTGAGCAGGAGATAGTTCAGCCAAGGCTTCAGCTCGGCGAAAGTGAAGCCGAGCAGGGCGGCGGCTGTGCCGTACTGCTTCGCGCCCGCAAGGATGCCTTCCTGCAAAGGCTGGAACTGCTCGCTGTGCGCCTGCTCGGCCTTTGCCGCAGCGTCGTCGCTGCGGCGGAAGACCAGCTCATAACCCGCCTCGTTGTCCGCTAAGCGGTAGGCGTTGAGGGTCGGATGCGGAGCGCGGCAGATTTCCTCAAACAAATCAAGGTTGGCGAGCAGGGCCGAGGCGGCGGCATCGAAGCGGTCGCGGTCATAGACTATGCCGCGCAGCTGATTGCGCAGCGTCTCCGGGTACGGAATGCCCCGGCTGGCTCCGAAGAGCAGGCCGCAGCAGCGGGGCGCATCCTTGCGGTGGGCGATGGCCCGATGCAGGAAACGCTGAATGGTGCCGAGCCAGCCGATATCCACGAGCGCAACGTCGGTCTGCTCGAAAAAGCCCTGCTCCTCCAGATAATACATCAGCGCCTGATTGGCCGGAAGCGTCTGCCGCCGCACCTCGGCCTGAAAGCCCTCTTCCTCCTCCAGCATTTCGTTGAAACGAAAGCGGTTCTCCATGAGGAAGCCTTCATGCGCCGGAGAAAGCACAGTTTCCTGCGTCAGATCATGCTTGGCCAAATAGGGCATGAATGGCTCCGCCTGCAAGCCGAAGACCCGGCAGACATCTCGAAAATCGCGGTTGCCCGCAGGCAAAAAGACGATGTCCGCGTGCTCGCGGTCCAATCCGGCATAAGCGCAGCTCGCCGGGGCCAAGGCCATGCGGCTGACGTAAAGATACGAAACCGTGGGCAGCTCGGCTCCGGCGAAGATGCGTGGCGCGACCTCGTTCCAGATCTGCTCGAAGAGCCAGCCTTCGCGGGAGAAAAAATAAATGCGCCTGATCTCCGAGCGCAGGCAGTGCTCGGCCACACCGTGAATGAAGCCCGCGAAGAGCGGGGCGAAGACATTGAAGCCCTGCACATAGAGCGGATGGCGGGGAATGTTCTCCGCCTCCAGCGGCAGCATGAGCTGCTGAAGGGCGCGGCCCCGGTAAAAAGGCTGGCTGAGGGAGTATTCGCAGTAGCGTTTGGCTAAGGACTTGCGCAGCTTTTCCCTGCCGTCGCGCAGCACAAGAGCCTGGATGCCGTGCTCCTGCGGGCGCAGGCCGTCGGATATGGGATTGTCGCCAACATGCAGCCAGCGGTCATAACTCAGGCAGAAGCGTTCCTTGAGCAGAGGGAAAGCGAGGCCGGAAGCCTTGGCCAAGAACGTGTCCGCCGAGGAAACCACTGCGTCAACATGTTCCAGCAGCCCGGCGTACGCGACCAGCCGCTCCAGATGACTGGCGGGCAGATAAATATCTGAGACGATCAGCAGCCGCTTGCCCTGCGCTTTCAATTCCTTCAGCCAAGCCGCCAGCTCGGCGCGGGGCACAAGAACGGCATTCTCCAAGGACAGCTCGTAGTCCGTCACCTCCTGAAGCAGCCTATCATCGCTCTGCGGGCCGAACACAGCCTCAATCACCCGGTCCATGTAGTCGGGATAATGTGCCTCCTGATCGGCAAAGCGCAGGCCGGTCTCCTGCCGCTGCTCTTTTTCAAAAGCATTGCGCAGCTTCATGATCTGCGGCCAGCTTGTGCTGATGCCCATGCAGGCGGCACGGTTGCTGATATATCGCGCCACCGCAGGCTTGACCATGTCCGGGTCATGGATGCGGCGGATCAGCAAGGTGTCAAAAAGGTCGAAGCTGACAGTGTCCGCTGCGGCGGCCAAGGCGCGGCCTTCACGCAGCAGCGCAGTGATGGAATAAAACTGCCTGATCGTCATTGGCTGGCTTTTGTTCAGCTCGTTGAAATACGGGCCAAGCGCACTGGTCGGCGCGGCTGATCGAGTGCGCAGGAGCTATGCAGCTGCATTCATCTTTTGCAGCGGGCGCAGGAAATCCGGTGAAAAATCTTTCCTGATCTTCATGAGATTTGACGCAGACAGCCGCCGCCGTTTATGACGGCGGCATCATTTCACTTCCCTGAAAATACTTCGCCCGCAGCTGCGCCGACACCGCCTTGGTCAGATCCAGCACCTTCTCGGCGCGGGCGCGGCTGAGTGAGCCGGTGCCGCAGCTTGGCGTGATGAGCATCTGCCGAAGCAGCGCGGGCAGATCGCGGCCCGGTTTGACCAACTGCGCCGCCTGCGCCTCCCAGAGCTGGGCGAGCGAGTCTGCGCTCTCCTTGTCGATGTCCGCCGCGTTGCCGGTCGGGATGCCGCCCCAGGCAAGGATGCCGCCCCGGTCGAGATAACGGTGCAGTTCAGCGCCCAAGGCCGCCAGCTTGTCAAAGAAGCTGTAGGCATCAAAGCTGAGGATGTCGATCTTGGACGTGAGCAGCAGCTCCCACTCGGTGTTGGCGCAGACGTGCAGCCCGGCCAGCGCACCTGCCGCGTGGATGGCCTCGGCGACCTCGTTGAGCATCTCCTGCACCGCCGCGTTGTCCACCGAGATGAAGGCCGACGATCCCAGCCCGGCCAGCGCAGGCTCGTCAATGAAGACAATCACCGGCAGCCCGCTGGCAGACAGGAAACTCGCCTGCCACGCAGCTTTCATGGCGATGCCCTTGACCACCATTTCCCGGACTGTCTCGTCGTAATAACCCGCCCGACCCAGCCTATCCTTGATGCCGGTGAGCATGGTGAACGGGCCGGTCACTTGGCCTTTCACGGCGGCTGGACGGCTCGCGGCCCGGTCAGCTTGCAGATGCTCGACAAACTGATACAGGCCCTCGGCACGCTCGCGGCTGACCCGGAAGCGCGAGGCGGCCAGCGTGTCCGGCTGCTCCTGCACGGCCATGTAATCCTCGTAGAAGGCTAACTGCTGCGCCTCGAAGTCCGGGCCGCTGGTGTCGAAGAGGATGCGGCCTTCCGGCGAAGTCAGGTGCTCCTCGTGAATGCAGGGAATGCCCTCGGCAAACTGAGGCATCATCTGCTCAAGGGGATTGCCGGGCAGCTGCGGCCAGAGAGGAATCTCAGGCGTGGCGGCGAATATCCAATCAAGTGCCTGCTGGTGGTCATCAAGCGGCAGCGAGCCGATGAGCACGGGCAGGCCGGAGGGGGTGAATGTTGTTGAGGTAATCATTATATTGTTATTGCTTCTTGATAAATTAAGGATATTGAGTATTCAACACTGTAATAATTATCATCTTTAGCAATGGATCGATAAATCTTTCGCCAAACAAATCAAATGCAACGGCTTTTGTTAAATTGTCTCCATATGTCAACCTGTCTTCGGTTTCCGTCATAGAGTATATAATTTCTTGATATTTAATTAATTTATCTCTTTGTATATCATATGTTTGCTCAAGAAATGATTGCCTTTCATTTTTATCTAATAGGCATGGTTCTTTTTCGCAATAATGATCTAAAAGAAAAGAAGATTTTGCCGCAAAAACTTGATCAATAGTATTCTTGACCTTATCTGGTAACTTTATAACATTTCCTTTTTTTGTAGCCTTATTAACATTTTTCGTAAAATACCATGACGAAAACAAAGCACTTATCGTTGTGTGTATTTTTATATTATTAGACTCTTTATTATTTTCTTCAATTTGACTTTGAACAAAATCAACCATATAGTTATCAAGAAACTCCAATACAAATACAACTGAATCCTCAATTGATTCATCTTCTTTTTCAACATCCTTTTTTTGGAAAAATCTCTTTACGAATTTCATGTCCGTCCTTTTGGAAAACTATTGACATTTACCTGTCCTCGTCAGCAGCGCGACCGTCTCTATATGATGCGTCTGCGGAAACATGTCCACAGGAATCAGACAGCGCAACGTATAGCCGCTGCCGCAGAGGCTGCGGAGATCGCGGGCCAGCGTGGCAGGGTCACAAGAGATATAAATAATCTTCTCTGCTTGCAGCTCTGGCAGCAGCGCGGCTGCCGGGCCGATTCCTGCTCGCGGCGGATCAAGCAGGATGATGTCCGTCTGCTGCTGTTTCTTGACCAGCCGCCGCAGACTTTCAGACACATCGGCGACAGAGAAGCGGACCGCGACTCCGGCATCCTCGGCGTTGCGCTGCGCCCAGCGGACGCTCTCCGGGCTGCCTTCAATGCCTGTCACCGTCGCGCCCGCCAAGGCCAAGGGCACGGAAAAATTGCCCATGCCGCAGTACAAATCCAGCACGCTTCTGCCGCGCACATCCCCGGCCAGCTCCAAGGCCAGCGCGATCAGCCGGGCATTCTGCCCCGGATTGACCTGCGAAAAGCAGCCGCCTGACCATGAAAGAACGCAGCTTTTTCCCAGTTTGGGCAGGACGATTTCCTGCGCCAGCGGCGCGGCCTTGTCGCGGGAATAAAGCGGCTGAAAGACCTTGCCTACATTACTGCCGATGTGGGCGATGTTGGCGCAGGCAGCAATCTGCCGCAGGCGTTCCTCAGCAAGCCGCTGCTTCTCCCGAAGCGGCAGCACCAGCGTGATCTGCCCGTCCGCAGGCGATTGCAGCAGCTCCGCCTCGTCCGCCAACCCGCGCAGGCAGCGGCTGGCCGCCAATTCTGCCACGGCAGCATTGATGCCCGCCGCCGCTGTCAGGCAGCAGTTGACCGCGACAAACTCGTTGCTTCGTTTCCTGAAAAAGCCGAGCTGGCCGTCCGGGCTGATCTTCAGCCGCAAGCGGTGGCGGTATCCCCACTGCTGCGGCGAAGGCAGCACCTCTTCCACGCCACCCGCAGGCAGGGGCACATGCGCCCGCTGCATCGTTTCGGTGACAATGGCCTGTTTGATCCGCAGCTGCTCGGCGTAGCTGCCGTGCTGCAAATCGCAGCCGCCGCAGTCGCCGTACAGCGGGCAGGGCGGCGGCACCCGCTCCGCCGACGGCTCCAGCAGCTGCCCCAGCTCCGCCTCAATGTGGCCGGACTTCCGCCTGACTTCGCGCAGCTCGGTCAACTCGCCGGGCAGCGTGAAGCCGGACAGGATCACCTGTCCGGCTGCTGTGCGGGCCAAGCCGCTGCCGCCCGCGATGATTTTTTCGATGCGGACGCGGTGCGTCTCAGGCTGCATTACGCTGTTCAATCGAGCAGATGCAGCTCGACCCGCCGGTTTTTCGCCCGGCCTTCTTCCGTGCCGTTGTCAGCCACCGGATTGTCGGAGCCGTAGCCTTTGCTGACCATCAGCTCCTTTTTGATGCCTTGGCGGACAAGGAAATTGCGCACCGCCTCAGCCCGCCGCTCAGAGACGATCCGGTTCCGCTCCGGGTTGCCGGAACTGTCCGTGTAACCCGCGATCTCAAATTTCTGATTTGGCGCGGCCTCTTTGAGCAATGCGGCGGCAGCAGCCAGGCTTTGCTGCGCATCTTCGGTCAGATTCGCTGTGCCAAGGGAAAAATTCACGCCAGACAGAACGATGGATTTGCTCGTCTCCGGGCAGCCCATTTTGTTGACCGCCGTGCCAGCCGGAGTGTCTGGGCAGAGGTCGTCCGCATCGGCAATGCCGTCGCCGTCGCTGTCCGCTGTCTGCTGCGCCGGGGCCTGCTGCTCCTGAGCAGATGTTTCAGCTTTCTCCTGCCGGGCCTGATTTTGCTCCTGCGCGACCTGCTCCGTCTTGCTTCCGAGAGCCTCCAGTTCGGCTTGCAGCGCGCCGATCTTCGCTTCCAATTCAGCGGTTTTCACCTTGCCTGCTTCTATTTCCGCCGCCTGAGCCTGCGCCTGAGCCAGTGCTGCCTCCTTTTCCTCCACGCTTTTCCTCAGCGCGGCGACTTCCGCTTCCAGCGCGGCCAGCTTGCCGGTTTCCTCCTGCGTCTGCTGCTGGGCATTCTGGGCTGCGGCCAATATTTCCTGCGCCGCCTTCAGTTCGGTCTCCAAAGCAGCGGCCTTGTCCTGCGCGGCCTTGAGCTGTTCCGCTCCGGCTTTCAGTTCAGCTAACTGCGCCTCCAGTCCGGCAGACTTTTCCTTGAGCTGGGCCAGCTCCGCCGCCTGCGCCTGAGCCTGCGCGAGAGCTGCCTCCTTCTCCTCCACGCTCTTCCTCAGCGCGGCGACTTCCGCTTCGAGCGCGGCCAGCTTGCCGGTTTCCTCCTGCGTCTGCTGCTGGGCATTCTGGGCTGCGGTCAATTTTTCCTGCGCCGCCTTCAGTTCGGCCTCCAAAGCGGCGGCCTTGTCCTGCGCGGCCTTGAGCTGTTCCGCTCCGGCCTGCAAGTCAGCTATCTGCGCCTCCAGTCCGGCAGACTTCTCCTTGAGCTGG
>NZ_JBLWEM020000043.1:0-5558 GCF_048287365.2 Candidatus Electronema sp. JC
ATCGAGATCGAGGCCAGCAACGGCGCGTCCGACTACGGCAACAAGTTCGGCGAGCCGCTGATTCAGGGCTTCACCCGCTCCTTTGACCTGCGCGTGGAGGGCGGCGAACGCTGGGGCTGGCTCAAGCCGATCATGTTCACCGGCGGCATCGGCCAGATTGACGACCGCCATATCAAGAAGGAGCAGGCGGCCAAGGGGATGCTGATTGTGCAGGTGGGCGGGCCTGCGTATCGGGTCGGCTTCGGCGGCGGCGCGGCCTCGTCCATGCTTCAGGGCGAGAACGCGGCGGAGCTGGACTTCAACGCGGTGCAGCGCGGCGACGCGGAGATGGAGCAAAAGATGAACCGGGTCATCCGCGCCTGCAATGAAATGGGCGGCAGGACGCTGATTGAGGTCATCCACGACCAAGGCGCGGGCGGCCCGGCCAATGTGCTCAAGGAGCTGGTCGAGCACTCTGGCGGGCGCATCGAGATACGCAAGATACGGGTCGGCGACCCCACCATGTCGGTGCTGGAAATCTACGTGGCCGAGTATCAGGAGCGCAACGGCCTGCTGATCAAGCCGGAGAATATCGAACAATTCCTCGCCATCTGTGAGCGGGAGAAGGTGGCCTGCGAGGTGCTGGGCGAAGTCACCGGCGACCTGCGCTTTGTCGTCAGCGACGAGCAGGACGGCAGCACGCCCGTTGACGTGGAACTGAAGGAAGTGCTGGGGCATATTCCGCAGAAGACGTTCAGCGACAATCGCATTCCCCGTAAGGGCGGTTCGCGAACCGCCCCTACAGCATCTGTCCGTGAGCATCTCCGCAACGTCCTCCGCTTGGTCTCGGTCGGCTCCAAACGCTTCCTGACCAACAAGGTTGACCGCTCTGTCACCGGCCTGATTGCCCGGCAGCAGTGCTGCGGCCCGTTGCAGCTCACAGTCGGCAATGTGGCGGTGGTCGCGCAGTCGCACTTCGGCTTGACGGGCATAGCCACGGCCATCGGCGAGCAGCCAATCAAGATGCTGATCAATCCAGCGGCGGGCGCACGCATGGCCGTCGGCGAGGCATGGACAAACCTTGTCTGGGCCAAGATTGACGACCCGGAGCAGGTCAAGTGCTCGGCCAACTGGATGTGGGCACCCAAGCTGCCCGGCGAAGGCGCGGCCATGAACGACGCGGCGCGGGCCATGCGCGATGCGATGATCGCCACCGGCATGGCCGTGGACGGCGGCAAGGACTCTCTCTCTATGGCCACCAAGGTCGGCAGCGAGACGGTGAAGTCGCCCCGCGAGCTGGTCATCTCCGCCTACGCGGCCATGAGCGACATCCGCAAGGTGGTCACAGCGGACATCAAAGAGCCGGGTTCGGCCTTGCTCTTGATTGATCTGGCTCCGGGCAAGGCGCGGCTGGGCGGTTCAGCCTTGGCGCAGACGCTGGGCAGCCTTGGCGACGAAAGCCCGGACATGGACGACCCGGTGCTGCTTCGGCAGGCATTCGCAGCGGTGCAGGAGCTGATTGATGCAGACCTGATCCTCTCCGGCCATGACCGCAGCGACGGCGGCCTGATCACTACAGTGCTGGAGATGGCCTTTGCGGGCAACTGCGGCGTAGAGATCGAAGTTCAGGGAGAGGCTGTTCCCACCCTCTTCGCTGAGGAGCTGGGCTTGGTGCTGGAATGTCGGCAGGAGCAGCTTGAGGAGATCAGGCACCGTCTCGCTATGGCCGAGGTGAGCTGCACTGTGCTGGGAACCACGCTGGCCGAGAAGCAAATCCGCATCCGCTGCAACGGCGAGCTTGTGCTGAACGAAGACATGTGCGCCCTCCGCCAAGAATGGGAAGAGACCAGCTACCAGCTTGAACGGCTGCAAGTGAATCCTGCTTGTGCAGATGCAGAGAGAAAGAGCATCTACGAGCGCACAGCTCCGGCCTATCATCTGCCCTTCACGCCGCAGCCCTCGCCCAAGCATCTGCTGACCGCCGAGCGCAAGCCCAAGGTCGCCATCCTCCGCGATGAAGGCTCCAACTCTGACCGCGAGATGAGTTCAGCCTTTTATGCCGCTGGCTTCCAGCCGTGGGACATCACCATGACCGACCTGCTGGCCGGGCGCGTGACGCTGGAGGGCTTCCGGGGCATCGCGGCAGTGGGCGGCTTCTCCTACGCCGACGTGCCGGACTCGGCCAAAGGCTGGGCTGCGACCATCCTCTTTAACGAGCGGCTGCGGGCGATGTTCGATGCCTTCCTTGACCGGCCCGACACCTTCACCCTCGGCATCTGCAACGGCTGCCAGCTCTTCGGCCTGCTCGGCTGGGTGCCGTGGCGCGGCTTGGATGCGGACAAGCAGCCGCGTTTCGTCCACAACAGATCGGGCCGCTTCGAGTCGCGCTGGACGACGGTGCGCGTGACCGACAGCCCGGCTATGATGCTGCGCGGCATGAGCGGCTTGGTCTTCGGCATCCATGTGGCGCACGGCGAGGGGCTGCTGCACTTCCCGGACGCGGCGGTGCGGGCCGAGGTGATCGGCAAGCGGCTGGTGCCCTTGGTCTATGCCGACGACAGCGGTGCGGCCACCGAGCAATATCCTTTCAACCCCAACGGCTCACCGGATGGCTTTGCCGGGCTGTGCTCGCCTGATGGCCGCCATCTCGCCCTGATGCCGCACCCGGAGCGGGCCTTCCTGCCGTGGCAGTGCCATTGGCTGCCAAGGGAGCTGCACGGGCTGGAGGTATCGCCGTGGCTGAAGATGTTCCAGAATGCGTATGAATGGTGTGCGAAGTAACTTGAGATGATCTTGGAAGGGCGAAATAAATTCGCCCTTTTCTTACTCCTTGCCAGCATATTTGGCAGAAGTGCCGTTGCCGTTATCTCTTTTCCAAGTAACTGTTTTTAGATTCTTCCCATCGTGCCAGCATAATCCTTCCGAACGTCGCCAAGCAGCATTGTCATTGCTTCCGCCGGGCCAAGCATTTCTTTCAGCAATCAACAGCCAAAGAATGCAAAGGTCATCACCAAGCAGTTGAGCGGCAAAATCTTTACGCAGCAAACAGAGGCTGCCGCCTTTTTCTCCAGCAATTTCCCTGAATACTATTTCACCATTCGGAGCTGTCCAACAGCCTGTTTGATTGAGTTTCGGACTAAGTTTCAGCTCCTTTGCCAGCCAAGGAGCCGGAAGATAGGTATTGAATCCGTTTGGAAGCGAGGCATCCAGAGGTGATTCCCAGTTATACTTCCATACAGGATAAGCTATCCCCACCCCTTCTGGTACATCCCAATTGTTAAATTTCCATTTAGAATCCGGCCAAGTCGCTCTCCAAGGGGCTTCATAGAGGAAAGCCTCGCCAGTCATGTTACGAGGCTCCCATCTCAAACTGCCAAGCTCAAATTTCTCTTTTGTTTTTAGTAAATTGATTATATCTTTAATCTCATCTTTCCGCACAACAACAGACATAAGAAACCGGAATTCTTGTTGACGAAGACCATGCTCTCCTCGTTGTTCTTTAGGATATTTTTTAGTTGCAACTTGATACTCATAGAGAACCATCCAATCTGTCCCTGTATTGTCCTGACGTTCTATCATATTTTTCAGTTGACGGGCTGGATCATCCAGAAAAGGCCAAGCTGCTAACTCATCCTCAGCAACCTTCGGCAGTGTAATTATAGGTTGAGATGCCCAATCTTGTGACGTTCGGTTACGCTGTTCCCGTAGTTCTTTCTCCTCAATGATAGTCGGGTCTATGTCTCGGTAAAAACTGACATCCGTGGAGCAGGAATAACACCTTGGTATACCGCTATATTCACCTGCAAGCCAGTTATTGTCAGCCAAGCGGCACAGCAGCTCATCTAAGGCCAACCACTGATACTTCTTCCCTATCCGCTCAATAATCGGCCTGTCACGCGAATAAGCGTACCGTTGAGAACGATCATGAGCAAATCGTTTTGCAGTCCAACCCATCCGATAGGCACGGTTAGCAACCCAGCGCATTGCAGCAGCCGTATCTATATGTTTTGGCTCTTTTATTTCTTCGGCTCGATCATAGAGAACGGGTGCTGCTTCATTTTCAAATCGTTCTTTTTCTTCATCGGAAAGCAAAAGCAGAAATTTTTCCTCTGCTGTTTTCATATCTTTTTTCCAGCAGTCGATATGGCTCTTGCTTGCATATTTCTGTAATTCAAGTAGATGTTTCACGTAGGAAGGTATATGGGCATTGGTACGTAATCTGGAGAATGCTATAATTCTCTCCCTTATATCCCCGATGACCTCCTTTTCAAAGACACGGAGGCGTTGCTCTGAATTCAACGGCACATCTTCGCTCAATGGTACGGAGAGAAAGTTATTCACCATCGGCTCGATTTCGTATCGTGCAAAATCTCCCATCCAGTTTGTCGCCGAATCAAGAATCTCCTCACCACCTGCTTTTTTAGCAACAGCTTTCACTTTCTCTTCAGTGATGTTAAAACATACTCGCTTTGATTGGTACGGCGGTTTGCAAAGGTCAAAATCTACTTCAGGCGCAAGCACATCATGGTATCGTGCCAGCTCAATAATACCAAAGGCGTAATCCCGCAGAAGAAGTCCCAAACGAGGTGTGTTATCAGCGAAAATATACTTGAAAACCAAGCGGCTGTAGCTTTCCAATCGTCCCCGCTCTTGACATCGACAGCTTGCGCCATAGGCTGCGGCCAAGAGCCTTTCAAGAACATACAGATCATCAACATCTCTGAATCGTTCCAAAAGGTCGGGAAAAATATCTGCTCTCACAATAAAAAGTGAGGATAGAGCTTTGGTTGCCTTATCGCGAATAATCCGATTCGATGCAGTGAAAAACCAACACAGCGTCAATGCGGCCAAAAATTGATTCTCCCGGTTTGTATGCGGCACCTGCCCGGACAAACACCAGTCAATCAATCGTCCAACAGAAGAGTAATTTTCTGCCGATTGCTCATTCAGCCATACAGTCCAGAAGGCATCTCGCTCAGGGAGTTTGCACCTCGCAAGATGACGGTGCAGCAGCTTCGCATTCCAAGGATGATCAGAGGAAATAGAAATCTCAAGGAGTACCTCAAGAGGATATTGCACCAGTTTGTTAAACAGTTCTAATGAGCGTTCAGTAAATGCTTTTCGCTCTCGCCACTTAATACTTTCAACAAACCCATCGTTGATCTCCAAAGAATTCTGCGTTTTCGCTTCATCAGGCAAAATATCAACAAGCTTACAGCCGAATTTCTCCGGGATAATTGAAGACAATGCCTCAAAAAGACCCCGCCATTGCCAAGAAATCCCTCTCTCTTCTATAATAAATTGCAGGGGGCCTGAATCACTGAACAGTGTGCCTGCGTCTTTATGGTCAGCAACAAGCGTATCACCCATCAGGAAATCTTGGAACCGCTGAAAACTGAAACGAATCACGTCTTCAGCTTCCGATAGAGGGTCTTTGCTGGTAATGGTGATTTATGAGTGACAAGGCGGGTCGCACCTGAAAAATATATTGAATTTATCATTAAAAACAATATAATAGCGAAAAGCGGACTTTCGGGTACGCCTTCACCGCTTGGCTTTCAAAGGAGGGATTGTCCGCC